>JALERT010000046.1 GCA_022764445.1 Lachnospiraceae bacterium
TCTCTTTGATGATATTTCCTGATAATCTGTCACCAAGTGCTTCCTTTGCTTTGGCAAGAACATCATCCTTTGGATCATCCTTACCTATAGAAATAGTAGCTTTTGTCTTACCATTTATCTGGACGGCAATTTCTACTACCGACTCAACAGTTTTAGCCTCATCATACTCAGGCCATGTTGTCTGGTAGAGTCTTCCTTCACAACCGATTATGCTCCAAAGTTCTTCTGTCATGTGTGGAGCTACAGGATTAAGGAGTGTGATAAGTGTCTTATATTCGCCCTTTGTGATTGAATTCTTTTTATAGAAATCGTTTATAAGTGACATCATTGCGGCTATCGCAGTATTGAACTTCATATTTTCAAAGTCGTTACTTACTTTTTTGATAGTCTGATGCATCTTTGTTTCCATATCCTTAGAGTAACCCTCTTCATCAGTCATTATACTCTGAAGCTTCCATACTCTTTCAAGGAAACGGCGGCAACCCTTTACACCATCTTCTGACCATGAGGCACTAAGATCAAATGCACCGATAAACATCTCATAAGTACGGAGTGTATCTGCACCATAATCTCTTACAATATCATCAGGATTTACAACATTACCACGTGATTTACTCATCTTCTCGCCGTTCTCACCAAGAATCATACCATGTGATGTACGCTTCTGATATGGTTCAGGCGTTGGTACAATCTTCTGGTCATAAAGGAATTTATGCCAGAATCTTGAATAAAGAAGATGAAGTGTTGTATGCTCCATACCACCATTGTACCAGTCTACCGGAAGCCAGTATTCAAGTGCTTCTTTGCTTGCAAGCTCTTCTTTATTGGTTGGATCTGTATATCTTAAGTAATACCATGATGAACCTGCCCACTGAGGCATTGTATCTGTCTCACGCTTAGCAGGACCTCCACAACAAGGACATGTTGTATTAACCCAGTCAATCATAGCTGCAAGAGGTGACTCACCATTGTCTGTAGGCATGTAACTGTCAACTTCAGGAAGAAGAAGAGGAAGATCACTCTCATCAAGAGGAACATAACCACATTTTTCACAGTGAACGATTGGAATTGGTTCTCCCCAATATCTCTGTCTTGAGAATACCCAGTCACGAAGCTTGTAGTTTACCTTGCGGTTACCAATTCCCTTTTCAGTAAGGAAGTCTTTAACTTTTTCCTTTGCTTCTTCTACTGAAAGACCTGTAAGGAATCCTGAATTAATCATCTTTCCTGTAGCAACATCTGTAAATGCTGATTCATTTATATCTACAGGACCATCTTTACCCTCAACAACCTG
Organism: Lachnospiraceae bacterium; assembly: GCA_022764445.1. Lineage (GTDB taxonomy): Bacteria > Bacillota > Clostridia > Lachnospirales > Lachnospiraceae > Butyribacter. The sequence continues at coordinate 1,295 of JALERT010000046.1, forward strand.
TATCATTGGAAGGTTAAACTTCTTTGCAAATTCCCAGTCACGATCATCATGGGCAGGTACTGCCATGATAGCACCTGTACCATATGTCATAAGTACATAATCTGATATCCATATAGGGATTTCTTTATCATTAATAGGATTTATAGCAGTAATTCCATCAAGTACTACACCTGTCTTATCTTTTGCAAGCTCTGTACGCTCAAAGTCAGACTTTCTTGAAGCCATCTCACGATATTTTACTATATCATCCCAGTTCTTAATCTCGTCTTTGTATTTATCTATAATAGGATGCTCAGGTGATACAACCATGTATGTCGCACCGAAAAGTGTATCCGGTCTTGTTGTATATACACGAAGCTTGTCTTCCTTATCCTTTAATCTGAAGTCTACTTCCGCACCTTCCGAACGACCAATCCAGTTAATCTGTGATGTCTTGACACGTTCAATGTAATCAACATCTTTAAGACCATCTATAAGTTTGTCTGCGTATTCTGTGATCTTGAGCATCCACTCGCTCTTAACCTTACGTACTACAGGTGAACCACAGCGCTCACATACACCATTTACTACTTCTTCATTGGCAAGACCAACCTTACATGATGTACACCAGTTAATAGGCATCTCCTTCTTGTAAGCAAGACCTGCCTTGAATAATTTAAGGAAAATCCACTGTGTCCATTTATAATACTCAGGATCAGTTGTATTAATCTCTCTGTCCCAGTCAAATGAATATCCGAGAGAATGAAGCTGTTCTTTAAAATGAGCTACATTTTTCTTAGTTACCTCTCTTGGATGTACTTTATTCTTAATAGCATAATTTTCTGTAGGAAGGCCAAATGCATCCCAGCCCATAGGGTAAAGTACATTATATCCCTGCATTCTGCGTTTACGGGCTACTATATCAAGTGCTGTGTATGGTCTTGGATGACCTACGTGTAATCCCTGTCCTGATGGATATGGGAATTCAACTAGTGCATAAAACTTTGGTTTTGAATAATCTTCTCCTGTCTTAAAAGCCTTCTCGTCATCCCATATTTTCTGCCATTTTTTTTCAACCGTATGGTGATTGTACATTTCCATGATGTTAAATCCTCCTGCATATATTAAGTTCAATGGAACAAAGTTTCCTATTGTCATGAATAAAGGCACTGCAAAAATAACCACAGTACCTTTAATTCTACTATATTCACAAAATTTGTCAACTAATGAAAGGAAAATTCAGCTCCGAAAGGTAAAACTTTCTTTGCCTGCGCCTATCTTGGTAAATTTAACTTTTGAGTTCATATCAACATTTTTTTATTTTTTTATGACTTTATCCACACTCACAGTGCATAGCTCTCCTGTTTTTCTGTTTTT
>JALERT010000056.1 GCA_022764445.1 Lachnospiraceae bacterium
ATCTCCCTGAAAATTAACGATTCGCATTTTAAGCTGCGAAGCACTTAAATTAAAGGTTCACATTCAAAGTAGTGAAGCACTTAAATTAAAGGTTTGCACTCAAAGTAGCAACGCACTTAAATCGAGCAAATTTCTTTGCTCACTTATATTATATGCAGTTCTGTCGCAAAAATCAATAAAAATTTTAAATATGCGAATATGCGTTACTTTTTCTTCCTATTCAAGAGCTTTAGTAATTCTATAATATCTGCCCTCCAAAGCCTCTCTTCCTCCTTCCATTACATCACATATAGCATCTCTTATCTCAAAATCTTGTAAAGCACCTGAATGAGATGCATTTATTTCTCCACCTGCAAATTCCATATGAATCACTTGTTCTGAATTTGTATTCACAACAATATTGGGATTATGTGTTACCACAATAATTTGCTGACTTTGTTTCTTTTCATTAATTCCTTTTACAATAAAATCAGTAATATTTTTTGTGTCCAAGTCATCCTCAGGCTGATCAATAATAATAGGTTCTTTTTATGTGTGAAAAGGCGTTAATACTATTTGTAAAACTAAATTATTCTTTCAGTTTCCTATCATTGAATATACTTAGAAGCGAAACCATAAACAACATCAGGGTCAAAAGGTTTATAAATAATATCTGCCGCACCAAGAGCAAAAGCTTGCTTTTCAAGCTCATTATCCGGTTCACCGGTAACCATAATGACTGGTATATTATAATTGTCCGTTTGCATAAACGAAAGAACATCGAGTCCACTTTTCCCCGGCATATAAAAATCCAAAAAAACGAGAGCAATCCTATCTGTATATTTTTTGATGGTATCAATTGCCTCTTCCCCATCCGCCGCCTCTAAAACAGTATACTCTTTGCGGAAATAAAAGCTTAAAATATCGCGGTTAACTTCCATATCATCTACAATTAAAACTGCCGGTCTATCCATTTTCCTTATTCCCCATAATTATAAATCATGTTACTAAAGCCTTCATTCGCAAAATACTATTGCAAACATAATTATTACTCCATAATAGAATTACCATTCTTTTGAATGCAGGCATTCTAAGAATGGTAATTGGTCTAATCTGATTCAATAACGAATTAATAGTTCTCTTGTCTTACTTCAAAGAACGCCTGTGGATGATTACAAACCGGGCAAACCTCCGGAGCTTCCAGTCCAACTACAACATGACCACAGTTTCTGCACTCCCACATCGTAACTCCACTCTTTTTAAACACTTCCATTGCTTCCACATTGTGAAGGAGAGCACGATATCTTTCCTCATGCATTTTCTCAATCGCTGCAACACCTCTAAACTGTGCTGCCAATTCCGGAAATCCTTCTTCATCTGCTTCTTTAGCCATTCTGTCATACATATCTGTCCACTCAGCATTCTCGCCTTGTGCAGCATGCAAAAGATTCTCAGGCGTATCACCCAACTCTCCGAGTGCTTTAAACCAAAGCTTGGCATGCTCCTTCTCATTCTCTGCTGTCTTTAAGAACAATGCAGCGATCTGCTCATACCCTGCTTTTTTTGCAACCGAAGCAAAATATGTGTACTTATTTCTTGCCTGTGATTCACCTGCAAATGCTTCCCATAAATTCTTTTCTGTCTTTGTTCCTGCATACTTGTTAGCCATAAAAAACCTCCTGCTTTCTACTTTCTTATTTTTAAACTGTTCAGAGCTAAGACGATTCAACTTCTTAACCAGCTTGTATTCAAACAGGCTTTAGTGTGAATCCTATTTTGGTATCTGAATCGTTTACTTTCTATATACTATGTTTTACCAAGTGCGACTTGCCATCTGTCTAAACTGTGCAACGGTAGGTGTATGTGAATTAAGACCACCATCACAGGTAAGTACCTGTCCATTCATATACTCTGCCTCATCGCTTGCAAGGTAAACACAAAGATGACCGATATCCTCCGGATTACCATAGCGCTTGCCAAGAATGTTAGAAAGGAAAATATCCTTTAATGCATCCGGAATACGAGCCTCATTCTGTGGTGTGACAATCAGTCCCGGCCGAACACAATTACAACGGATTCCACTTGGACCATACATACAAGCCACATATTCCGTCAGCTTATCAACTCCCGCTTTGGCACAGGCATAAGCAATTGTTCCCAGATCTCCAGCAACACTCGCCATAGAACCAATATTGATAATATTGCCACCTTTCTCATTCTTCATGAGGATTGGCAAAGCCTCCTTAATCATGTTGAAGGTTCCACCTAAATCGGTTGCTACCACGGCGTTAAACTCTTCTAAGCTAAGCTCGTCCACACGACCATCCTTCATACCCATTCCTGCAGCATTATTAATTAACACATCGATGCGGCCAAACTTCTCTGCAACATCAGTAATCAAGCTGTGCATAGAATCTGTATTCGTCAAATCAAATGCGTGGAACCATGCTTTGCCGCCCTCTGCTGTAATTTCATCGACCACCTTCTGTCCACGCTCTACATTACGACCCGTAATGACAACTGTAGCTGCTTCCTTAGCACAAAGCTTCGCAATCCCAATTCCAATTCCACTTGTTGAGCCTGTTACAATGATAACCTTATCCTTTAAACGTTCCATTTTAAACCTCCTGAAATTATACTTACAAATCACCAAACAGTTACATAAAATAGGTTGTCCATCGCATTTTTAAGTATACAAATTATATTATAAAAATGAGACATCCCACTCTGAATATTATAGCATTTCTCATAAAAAAATAAAGACAAATTACAAATTATACAACACTATTCACAACAAAGGTAACTTTTCAGAGACATTATTTTTAAAATCTTATTGCTATGAATGCTGCGGTTGAAGCTTCAAGAAGTGGTGATGCAGGCAGAGGTTTTGCAGTGATTGCTGTATTAAAAATCCCATAAGATATTATCCTTATAATATCTTATGGGATTTTTGCTACTACTAATTTATCCACTGAATAACTTTTGCTAAATCTGCAACTTTCATTACACTATCCGTCAGTTCTTTCATTTTTGAAAATCGAGAAGTAACCAGCACTTCCAAAAAATCATCTCTATGAAGAGAATTAAATTCTTCTTCCGTTAAAAATTCATAATATTTTACCTGTTCATCCTCATCACCCGATTGCAAATATTTAAATACTTTATCAAATTTAGCTGCATCACTAATATGAACTGATCGTTTTACTTCATCTACTTTTTTAGTTGCGATTTCTCCGTTTCCAGAAATAATCTTAACTCCTGCACTTCCCCCTAATGTTTTTTCATTCACATTCTGGATTTCCTGTGATTCTTCATCATAAGTGAAACCATCAATTACCGAAATATAATCTTCTAATATTTTAGTGTTTAAATACATAAAATTTCTTAATTTCATACTTATCCTCCAATCATAAAATCTACATTTCTAATGTTCCATTTATCTCCTCAATCCACCTACTGTCATCACTTTCAAACAACTTAATAAACTTTCCAAAATTACTGCTACCAGTAACAGAATCATCCGACTCTAAATTCCACACTCGCTGGCACATATCCACATAATTCTCCTCAGTAACATGTTCCATAACTTCTCGAATCTGGT
>JALERT010000069.1 GCA_022764445.1 Lachnospiraceae bacterium
GGCAGCTGCACCATCACCATCTACAGAACCAAAGTTACCATGACCATCAACAAGCGGATAACGTGTTGACCAGTCCTGTGCAAGATTAACCAAAGCACCATATATAGAACTGTCACCATGTGGATGATACTTACCCATGGTATCACCAACGATACGTGCACATTTACGATGTGGCTTATCAGGTCCATTATTAAGTTCTATCATCGCATACAAGATACGTCTTTGTACCGGCTTAAGACCATCCCTTACATCAGGAAGTGCTCTTGCTGCTATAACGGACATGGCATAATCTATGTACGATGTTTCCATAGTCTTTTTCAGGTCAACTTCATTGATCTTATCAAAGATATTTTCGTCCATTCTATTCTCCATTCCTGCACTTTATAAGCGCATATATACTCAAATCATTAGTTGTTATATATCAAGATTTCTAACATACTTTGCATTTCTTTCAATAAATTCACGACGTGGCTCTACCTTATCGCCCATCAATGTATTAAATACCACATTTACCTCGGCTTCATTTTCACTATCCATATTAACACGAAGAAGTACTCTTCTCTCCGGATCCATTGTAGTTTCCCATAGCTGTTCTGCATCCATCTCACCAAGACCTTTATAACGCTGAATCTTGTTATTACCATCACGCCCTATTTCATTAAGAATTTCGTTTAATTCATTATCATCATACGCATAACGAACCATCTTATTTTTTTCAATCTTATATAATGGTGGCTGTGCAAGATAAACATGTCCCTGCTTTATAAGTTCCGGCATAAATCTATAAAGAAATGTCAGCATTAGTGTTGAAATATGAGCACCATCTACATCGGCATCAGTCATTATTACGATCTTATTATATCTAAGTTTCGATATATCAAAATCCTCACCTATTCCTGTTCCAAATGCTGTAATCATTGCTTTTATCTCGTTATTCACAAGAATTTTATCAAGTCTTGCCTTTTCAACATTTAAAATTTTTCCTCTAAGTGGAAGTATAGCCTGTGTAGCCCTGTTTCTGGCAGTTTTAGCACTTCCACCGGCAGAGTCTCCCTCTACGATATAAATTTCACAGTTTTTTGGATCTTTATCACTGCAGTCTGCAAGTTTTCCCGGAAGACTTGTTCTGTCAAGAGCAGTTTTTCTTCTTGTAAGATCTCTTGCTTTACGTGCAGCATCTCTTGCTCTCTGTGCAAGAATCGCCTTATCACAGATAATCTTTGCAATATTAGGGTTCTGCTCAAGAAAATACGTCAGCTGCTCTGTTACAATAGATTCAACTGCGCCCCTCGCTTCACTATTTCCAAGCTTTTGTTTTGTCTGTCCTTCAAATTGTGGATCAGTAATTTTTATACTTACGATTGAAGTAAGACCTTCTCTTATATCCTCACCTGAAAGATTAGGTTCATTATCCTTTAAAAGCTTATTCTGTCTTGCATAATCATTAAATGTTTTTGTAAGCGCATTTTTTAAACCTGTAAGATGTGTACCACCTTCAGGAGTTGTAATATTATTAACAAAACTATATGTGCTTTCTGAGTAAGAATCATTATGCTGCATTGCAACTTCTACATAAATATCATTTTTAGTTCCTTCACAGTAAATTACATCATCATAAAGTGTATTCTGACTCTTATTTATATAATCAACGTATTCTTTAATACCACCCTCATAGTGGAAAGTACGAATCTTGTGTTCCTCTAATCTTGCATCTGTAAGTGTAATTTTTAACCCTTTTGTCAAGAATGCAATTTCTCTAAGTCTCTGTCTTAATGTATCATAATCAAATACTGTTTCCTCAAAAATTGTCTTATCAGGAAGAAATACTACTTCAGTTCCTCTATGAGTAGTGCTGCCTATCTCTTTAAGAGGATACATAACTTTACCACGCTCATATCTCTGCTTATACATCTTTCCATTCTGATGTATAGTCACTTCGAGCCACTCCGATAATGCATTTACAACTGACGCACCGACACCATGAAGACCACCCGAAACTTTGTATCCTCCACCACCAAACTTTCCTCCGGCATGAAGAATTGTAAATACAACTTCTACAGCTGGAAGACCGGCTTTATGATTAATTCCAATAGGTATACCACGTCCATTGTCGAGAACACGAATCGAATTATCCGGATTAATCGTAACCTCAATCTCTGTACAATATCCTGCCAAAGCTTCATCTACCGAATTATCAACTATCTCATATACCAGATGATGAAGTCCGCGAATTGATGTACTTCCAATGTACATACCCGGTCTTTTACGTACAGCTTCAAGCCCCTCCAGAATCTGGATTTGGTCTGCCCCATACTCACCATTTACTTCTGTTCCCATATTTTCCTCCATTTCCTGCCTATTGGCATAGCAAACAATATGTTATTTTTTGTTACTTTACACACTACTGTGCTACAGTAATCTTTATTTCTCTAAAGTAACTGTACCATCTACTATCCTGAAAATTCGATCAAGTGTAAGTCTTCCATCGATAAATTCTTCCAAACCCGTACATGTTACTATTGTCTGTATATTATCAATACTGTCTAAAAGATAATTTTGTCTGTTTCTGTCAAGTTCTGACAATACATCATCTAATAGCAATATTGGCGTATCATTAATCACATTTTTTACAAGTTCTATTTCTGCAAGTTTAAGAGAAAGTGCGCATGTCCTCTGCTGTCCCTGTGAACCATATTTTCTTATATCAACATCATTATTGATAAAACTGAGGTCATCACGATGAGGACCTACACTTGTATTACAAAAATGCATATCTTTTTCTCTTGCATCAGTCAGTTTTTTTTCAAAATCTTCAATCTCAGTATTTGGCTCGTATACAACCTTCGTATACTCTCTGCCACCTGTAAGTTTTGAATTAATCTGTACAACAAGTTCGGCAAGATTATCTATAAACTTTTTTCTTCTAAAAATTATTTTACTGCCATAATCAAGAAGCTGCATATCCCATATAGAAAGTGTATCCTTTAGAGATGGTTTATAAACAATCTGCTTTAACAATTTATTTCTTTGTGCCAGAGCTTTATTGTATTCTCCAAGATCATGAAGATAAAAACTGTCTAACTGTGATAATTCGAGATTAATAAATTTTCTTCTTTCAGAAGGACCATTTTTTACTATTCTCAAATCCTCCGGTGAAAAGAAAATTATATTTATAAATCCAAGCAGCTCACTCGATTTTTTTATAGGAATACCATCTATGGCAATTCCTTTTCCTTTATTTTTACGAAAATGCATATCAATTTTATGAGGTATATTTTTCTTTCTCATAAACATCCTGATATGTGCTTCATCTTCACCTATGCGAATTAACTCCTTGTCACTGCTTCCTTTATGTGACTTCGATGTTCCACATACAAAGATAGATTCAAGAATGTTGGTTTTACCCTGAGCATTATCACCATATAGGATATTGGTATGCTCATGAAATTCCAGTTTTGCATTCTGATAATTTCTAAAATTTCCAACTTCTATTGAATCAATTTTCATAAAAATTATTCTCCTATAACAGTAACTTTCTGGTTTTTATATTCAAAAACATCCTGAGGATATAATTTTCTGCCTCTTCTTGTGTCAACTTCACCATTTACTTTTACTTCACCATTTTGAATAACAATCTTTGCTTCAACTCCGGATGAAACAAGATTAGCTAATTTCATAGCCTGTCCTAATTTAATAAAATCATCACTAATCTGTATAGCTTCCATGTGTTCTCCAATCTTTTTTAAGCATTAAAATTAACAGGTAAAATTAAATAAATATATGTTTCATCTTTATCTCTGATAAAACAAGGTGCTTTAGGATTAATCATATATAAAGTTATTTCCTCTTCATCGATAACACGAAGTGCATCAATAAGAAAACGTGGATTAAATCCTATAAGAATATCTTTACCTTCTTTTTCTGCATCTATTTCTTCTGCCATAGATCCAACAGATGAATTCATTGCAAATCCCATACTATTATCTTTTATATCTATAATAACAGGTTTTTTATCAGACTCTTTTAATAAAAGTGTTGTTCTGTCTATACATTCAAGCATTTCTTTTTTATTAACTGTAATTTTAGTTTCATAATCGGTTGAAAGCATCTTGTCAATTTTGTAATATTCACCTTCAATAAGTCTAGATAATACAACTGTATTATCAAACTCAAAAAGAACATGCTTGTCAGTAAAGAATATATTTACTTCATCATCTAAGCCGCCATTTAATATTTTACTGATTTCAATGAGAGTTTTTCCAGGAATAATAACACTAATTTTCTCATATTCTTTTTTAAGATCAACTTTTCGAATTGATATTCTGTGTCCATCTAAAGAGACCACCTTAAGAGTTGAACCATTAACTTCAAATAATTCTCCTGTCATTACTTTTGTATTTTCATTATCTGATATAGAAAATACAGTTTGTCTTATAATATCTTTAAGTGTAAATTGTGAAATCTGAATGTTATTGTCTTTAATGATTGAAGGAAGAAATGGAAATTCTTCAGTACTCTTTGCAGCAATATTAAACTTAGCTTTACCACATTCTATAAAGATAGTGTAATTTTCATCAACAGTAATTTTAACATCATCTGAAGGAAGTTTACGTATAATGTCTGAGAAAATTTTAGCATTAACGGCTACAGAACCTTCTTCTATAATGTTACCTTCAATAGTAGTCTCAATTCCAAGCTGAAGGTCGTTAGCAATTAGTTTTATAGTATTTTCTTTAACATCTATAACAATACATTCAAGAATTGCCATAGTAGATTTTCCTGGTACAGCTTTTAGTACTATATTGATTCCTTCTATAAGTTTAGATTTATCACAAAGTATGTTCATTGTGTATAACTCCTTTCAAAAAGCAACGAGTAAAAAAAATAAAATATAAAAACATAATTTCAGTAGTGTCAGTAGTAGAGCATGTGGATATGTTGAAATTACACCTCAGCCTTAGAAATAACTTAATCGGGAGATTCGGATAAGCTATTTCATAACTTTCTGATTTATGTTGAAAATCAGGTTATTATTAACATCACAAAATTTATGATCTTACTAAAATGGTTGTTAAATCCACAGAAAATGTTGAAATGTGCATTGTATATTAACACTATTGAGGATTTATTTTTTTATTTAGAACATCAAGTGTTTTTATAAGTTCTTCATTTTCATTTTTATCTTCAAGTTTTTTCTCTATGATTTCTACGCCATGAAGAATTGTTGAATGATGTCTGTTACCAAGTTTAGCACCTATTTCAGTAAGAGGACTGCTTGTCAGTTCGCGGCACAGATACATACAAATATGTCTTGGAAAAGCAATATTTGAATTACGTTTTGAAGAGATAAGGTCTTTTACTGTAATTCCAAAATGATCAGCTACTGTTTCGCATATATAATCAATAGTTATCTGACGTTTTGAATCAGGATTAATCATATCTGAAAGAGCTTCTTTTGCTAATTCCATGGTGATTTCTTTACCACAGAGGTTTGAAAAAGAGATTACCTTATTTATTGCACCCTGAAGTTCACGTATATTTGAAACAATATTACTTGCTATATAATCAAGGATTGAATCATCGATGGATATATTTTCTTCAACGACTTTTTTGCGCAGAATTGCCATTCTTGTTTCATAAGTAGGAGCCTTAATATCAACTGTAAGTCCCATCTCAAAACGTGAACGGAGTCGTTCTTCAAGTGTTGTCATAGTTGATGGATGTTTATCACTTGATATGATGATCTGTTTCTGCGATTCGTATAAATGATTAAAAGTATGGAAGAATTCCAACTGTGTAGCTTCTTTTCCAATAATAAATTGGATATCATCAATAAGAAGTACATCTACATTTCTATATTTATTACGAAATTCCTGTCTTGCTGTGGAATGTTCATTTTTGCTGTCACGTACAGCATCTACGATTTCATTGGTAAAAGTTTCACTTGTAACATATACTACCTTTTTTGTTTTGTCATGTTCGAGTATATAGTTAGCTATAGCATGCATAAGATGGGTTTTACCAAGACCTGCACCTCCATATATATAGAGAGGGTTGTAAGTATCGCCCGGTTCTTCTGCTACTTTTAAAGAAGCTGCATGTGCATAATCATTATTATCACCAACTATGAATGTATCAAAAGTATAGTTAGGATTAATAGAAGGATTAAGTCGTACTTTTTTTTCTTCTTTATTGGAAACTGTATCAGTATTATGAGAATCGAGTTCGGTTAGGGATATATATGAAATATCGTAATGTATACCGGTTGCTTCCTCTATGGATACAGATAAAAAAAGACCATATTTCTGCTCTATAAAAGACTTACTGTTACCTATTCCTTCGTCATCAATAAGTACAGTAAGATTATTACCATTTATAGAGTAAATACTTAATTTTTTTATAAATGTACGGAAAGAAACATCAGATATACCGAAGCTTATTTTCATATTCTGTAAAATTTCATCCCATTTGCTATACAATTCATTTTCCAAGTGTATATACCTCGTTTCTATAACTATAATCAAGAACAAATTTGGAAGTATTATATAAGCTTCTTATAAAAAGACGCTAATAACACATCATATAAGTATTATTTTATATCAAATATTGTTAAAATACAAGTTAAACATGAAGTTAGGAAAATGTTAATAACTAGGAAAAATTTTAGAATAACATTTATCTAACAATAATCCACAATAAATTAACAAAAAATGTGGATAACTATAAAAAGTGTTAATAATGCCTGAAAATGGTGATTTTACTAGGGTTATTGACATAATGTTGATAAGTCTGTGGATAACTGTGGATAGTATTGTATATAACAACGCAGTTATCCACAAGTTATGAACAAATTGTTCATAACTTGTATACGAACATATATTCATAATAGTGCTGTAAGCACCTAAAATACTGAAAAGATGGTGTGTGGAAACTTTTGTTTATTATGTTGAAATTTTTTAACAGAAATATAGAATAAAAAATTATGATAATTAGTTTCTACCTATTATAATAATATTATATTAAACTAACAATTTATTGTTTTTTACAACAAACAATTTTAACATGTGAATAAAATTGTGGAAAAGTTAGGATAGACTGTTGATAAAAAAATGGTAACAAAGTAAAACAAGCAAGCTTGAATACTTTCTGTTACTTACTTGGCTGAACTGTTGTAACAGTTCAGCCTTCCATTCACTACATTCATAAAACTTGACAGCAGTTGTTATATTAAAAAAATAATTTAGTTATGAACCGCTGTCAGTCGCTGCGTTGCAGCTTTTGTTTTATTCATTACATGAATGAAAGGCTATTCTACCAAGTAAGTAACAGACAGTAAAACAAGCAAGCTTGAATACTTTCTGTTACTTACTTGGTTGAACTGTTACAAAAATATAATATTTTACTTGACTAATTGTTGATTTACTAATATAATATGGGATACATGCGATTATGTATATTTCCAATTGAAGGAGGTGTTTTGAGATGAAGATGACATTCCAGCCTAAGAAGAAATCTAGAGCAAGAGTTCACGGATTCAGAAAGAGAATGCAGACTGCTAATGGTAGAAAGGTAATAGCAAGCAGAAGAGCAAAAGGAAGACATAAGTTATCCGCATAGGTCGCATTTATGTGACCTTTTCTTCTATCATAAAGTTTTGCTTTATTAGAGGGAATTATATTGTTTAAATCGATAAAAAAGAATTATGAGTTTTTAAATGTATATCATCATGGAAAATCCTATGCCAATAAGTATTTAGTTATGTATGTTTTGAAAAATGATACTGATTTGGTCAGATTTGGGATAACAGTTAGTAAAAAAGTTGGAAATAGCGTAGTTAGGCATAGGGTTACCAGGTTGATAAGAGAAAGTATCAGATTGAATGAAGAAAAGTTTGCCAGGGGTTATGACATTGTTGTGATTGCCAGAAATACAGCCAAAGGTAAAAAATATAAAGATATTGAGAGTGCTCTTATGCATCTTAGTAAAATTCATCACATAAATAAAGAGATGAGCTGATTATGAAAAAAATTATGATATTTATCATAAAGTTATATCAAAAATATTTATCTCCCTTAAAAGGAAGGCCTACGTGTATTTATACACCTACTTGTTCCCAATACGCTATTGAAGCGTTGGAAAAATATGGTTTTTTGAAAGGGAGTTTTTTGGCTATTAGAAGAATTTTAAGATGTCATCCTTTTGCAAAAGGAGGTTATGACCCTGTGCCATAATCAATTATTAATTGGCTAGAGAGGACAAAATTTATGAGTGTAATTTTGACTACTTATCAAGGTGCAATACTGGGACCAATTGCAAGATTACTTGGAATAATATTAGAGACGTTATATAAAATATTGTCACATATTGGAATAGAAAATACAGGAATATGTATTATCATATTTACTTTTCTTGTTAACGCTTTGATGCTTCCAATGCAGATAAAGCAACAGAAGTTTTCAAAGATGTCAGCCATTATGAATCCTGAATTAATGGCTATTCAGAAGAAATATCAGGGAAAGACGGATCAGGCTTCACAGCAGAAGATGTCTCTTGAAACGCAGGCTGTTTATCAGAAGTATGGAGTAAGTCCTGCAAGTGGATGTCTGCCTATGTTGATTACTTTTCCTATATTACTTGCTTTGTACAGAGTAATTTATAATATACCGGCTTATGTTCAGCCTGTATATGATATATATGAAGCGTTGGCAGATAAACTTCAGGCTGCCGGTGCTACAGTTGAACAGCTTTCAAAGATGGTATCAACACAGACATATGTTATTAACGATGCCGTAAGAGCAGCAAAGGAAAGTGACAGTTTAACTTATTTTATAGATGTACTTGGTCAGTTTAATACTACTGCATGGGGTTCACTTGCAGATAAGTATCCACAATTACAGTCTATAATATCAGAGGTAACAAGTAAGGCAAATCATATTAATTCATTCCTTGGATTAAATATTGCCAATACTCCAAAGTTTTTGAGTGTCAGTGTTCTTATACCTATAATTTCTGTTATAACACAGATAGCAAGTATGAAGATAAGTATGGCAGGTGCACCACAGTCTGATAATGACAATAATCCTGCAGCTGCATCTATGAAGATGATGAATAATGTTATGCCTATTATGTCAGGTGTAATGTGCTTTATGTTCCCAATAGGTGTTGGTCTTTACTGGATTGCAGGTAATATATTCCGTATATTCCAGTCACTTGGAATCAATATATACTTCTCTAAGATGGACATGGAAGCTGAGATGGCTAAAAATGTTGAAAAGAATAATAAAAAGCTTGAAAAACTTGGAATTGATCCCAATACTATGAAGGAAGTAGCTAATAAGAGGACAAGCAATATTAATGTAAACAGAAATTCAAATGGCACAATGGCAGACAAGGTTAATGCTGCTAATAGTAAGAATAGTGTTAATTACAAACGCAAGAACGGTGGAAAGTATAAAGAGGGCAGTATAGCTGCATATGCAAATATGCTTTCAAATGATGACTATGATAAGTAATTATTAGTGTTTTTGCAGAATGGAGGAGAATATGTCAGAATGGAAAGAGTTTACAGCTAAGACAGTTGATGAAGCATTAACAAGTGCTTTGGTTAGTTTAGAGACAACTAGCGACAAGATTGAGTATGAAGTAATTGAAAAAGAGAGTTCAGGAATACTTGGTTTATTTAGTAAGCCGGCAAAAATCAGGGTAAGAGTTAAAGCTGACGAAAAGGATATTGCTGTTGAATTTCTTAACAACGTATTTCGTGCTATGGATATAGAAGTTAAAACAGAGATAAATTATAATAAAGAAGCAGGTCAGATGGATATTGAACTTAGTGGGGATGAAATGGGCATCCTAATAGGTAAACGTGGAATAACACTTGATTCTTTGCAATATCTTGTGAGTCTCGTTGTTAATAAAAATACTGAGAATTATATTAAGGTTAAGCTTGATACTGAAAATTATAGAG
>JALERT010000093.1 GCA_022764445.1 Lachnospiraceae bacterium
AGTTACCAATATTGAACCAATGGAAAATGGTAAGAACAGAATTGTAGTTACCGAACTTCCATATATGGTTAATAAGGCAAAACTAATAGAAAAAATTTCAGAGCTTCATAATGATAAAAAAATAGATGGAATAACAGATCTTCGTGATGAGACAAATCGTGAGGGTATGCGTATATGTATTGAATTAAGGCGTGATGTTAATCCAAATATTGTATTAAATCAATTGTATAAACATACACAAATGCAGGATACATTTGGTGTAATTATGCTTGCACTTGTCAATAATGAGCCTGTTGTAATGAATTTACTTCAGATGCTTCACTATTATCTTAAGCATCAGGAAGAAGTTGTTACAAGACGTACAAAATATGATCTTAA
This sequence comes from Lachnospiraceae bacterium, assembly GCA_022764445.1. Lineage (GTDB taxonomy): Bacteria > Bacillota > Clostridia > Lachnospirales > Lachnospiraceae > Butyribacter. Next base: position 379 of record JALERT010000093.1, read on the forward strand.
CAAAGCAGAGGAAAGAGCTCATATTCTGCAGGGTCTTCTTATTGCTCTGGACAATATCGATGAAGTAATTAATATAATACGTTCATCAAAGAATGCAGCAGAAGCTAAAGAAAGGCTGATGGAGAGATTTGAAATCACTGAACCACAGGCTAATGCAATTGTGGAGATGCGTCTTCGTGCTCTCACAGGTTTGGAAAGAGAAAAAATTGAAGCTGAGTATGCAGAACTTCAAAAGAAAATTAAAGAATTTAAAGAAATACTTGCAGACAGAAATGTACTTCTTGGAGTTATAAGAGAAGAGATAATCTTAATCAGAGATAAATTTGGTGATGAAAGAAGAACATCCATCGGTTATGATGAAGATGATCTGTCCATGGAAGACCTTATAACTAATGAGAATACCGTTATCACCATGACAAAACTTGGTTATATCAAACGAATGTCAGTAGATAATTTTAAGAGTCAGCATCGTGGTGGTAAAGGTATTAAGGGTATGCAGACGATAGATGATGATTACATTGAAAATATGCTTATGACCACAACTCACCATTATATTATGTTCTTTACTAATAAAGGCAGGGTGTACAGATTAAAGGTTTATGAGATACCGGAGTGTGGAAGAACAGCCAGGGGTACAGCTATAATTAATTTACTTCAGCTTGTTCCAGGTGAAAAAATAACAGCTGCCATAACAATACGTGAGTATGAAGAAGAGAAGTATTTATTTATGGCTACCAAAAAAGGACTTGTCAAGAAAACACCTATTGAAGAATATGCTAATATAAGAAAATCAGGTTTACAGGCTATTAACCTTCGTGAAGATGATGAGCTTATAGAAGTTAAAGTAACAGATAATAACAGAGATATAATACTTGTGACAAAGCATGGTCAGTGTATAAGATTTAATGAAAATGATGTCAGACCAACAGGTCGTGTATCAATGGGTGTAATTGGTATGAATTTATCATATGATGATGAAATAGTTGCAATGCAGCTTGATACTCAGGGCGACCATATACTTATGGTATCTGAATTTGGTATGGGAAAACGTACTGCTCTTAGCGAGTTTACAGTACAGCATCGTGGCGGAAAAGGTGTGAAATGTTATAAGATAACAGAGAAAACCGGTAATGTTGTAGCAGCAAAAGCAGTCTATGATGATAATGAAGTTATGATTATCAATACCGAGGGTATCATAATTCAGATAATGGTTAATGAAGTATCTGTACTTGGACGTGTTACATCAGGCGTTAAGATTATTGATATGGATTCAGAGAAAAAAGATATAGTTGTGGCAAGTATGACAAGAGTAAGAGATACGATTCCTGATGATAATGAAGCAGAAGAGGAGTCAGAAGAAACAGAAGAATAGTTACACATATAGGCCCGGCGAATAATTTTGTCGGGTCTTTGTTATCATAAGGAGATACCCATGTAAAATGAGATGATGCCTTATGATTGTTATCACAAGGAGGAACCTATCAAAGATGGTAGGATACCTTATGATAGTTATCGCAATTAAATATAAAAAGGAGAAAAATAATGAGAGAAGTATCGACAGATGAAATAACAAAGAACATTAAAGAAATGTGTATAGAAGCAAATTATATGTTGTCAGAAGATGTGAAGTGTAAAATTACATCTGCTGGGGAAAATGAGAAAAGTCTACTTGGAAAGCAGATTCTTTGTCAGTTAGAGGAAAATATGAATATAGCTGAAAATGAAAATATACCTATATGTCAGGATACAGGTATGGCAGTTGTATTTTTAAAAATAGGTCAGGATGTTCACATAAATGGAATAGCTATAGAAGATGCTGTAAATGAAGGAATAAGACAAGGATATAAAGAAGGATATTTAAGAAAGTCAGTAGTTAAAGATCCTATTATCAGAGAAAATACAAAAGATAATACACCCGGAATAATTCATTACGAAATAGTTCCTGGTGATAAAGTAGATATTACAGTTGCACCTAAAGGTTTTGGAAGTGAAAATATGAGCCGTATATGTATGTTAAAACCGGCTGATGGTATAGAAGGTGTAAAGAATGCTGTAATAGAGACGGTAAAACTTGCAGGACCAAATGCATGTCCTCCGGTAGTAGTAGGTGTAGGTATAGGAGGAACATTTGAAAAATGTGCTATTCTTGCTAAAAAAGCACTTACAAGAGATATAAATTCACATAATGAAATAGAGTATGTTCATAAACTTGAGGATGAACTTCTTGAAGAAATAAATAAAATTGGAATTGGTCCGGGAGGTCTTGGTGGAAATACAACAGCGCTTGGTGTAAATATAGAAACATACCCTACACATATTGCTGGAATGCCTGTAGCAATTAATATGTGCTGCCATGTAAACAGGCATAAACACAGAGTTATATGATCATATTAGATGTAATCTGTAACATATAATCATTTAGAATGTTGATAAAGTGATAAATTGTTAATCTGAGTAAGAAAAATACAAGGTTATGTTAATAATAATAAACAAGGAGAAAAGTAATGGATAAATATATAACAGCACCAATAACGGATGAAGTTGTATCAGATTTAAAAGCAGGAGATTACGTATATATAAGTGGAACAATATATACTGCAAGAGATGCTGCTCATAAAAGAATGTATGAATCACTTATGAAGGGTGAAGATATACCAATGGAATTAAAGAATAATATAATATATTATCTTGGACCATCACCGGCAAGGGAAGGACAGGTTATTGGATCGGCAGGTCCTACTACAAGCAGCCGAATGGATAAGTATACGCCATTATTATTAGAAAAAGGCCTAAAGGGAATGATTGGAAAAGGAAAAAGATCTGTAGAAGTAAAAGAAGCAATGAAAAAAAATAATGCTGTTTACTTTGCGGCTATTGGTGGAGCCGGAGCTTTATTATCAAAATGCATAAAAAGTGCTGAGGTAATTGCTTATGATGATTTAGGAACAGAAGCTATACGTAAACTTGAAGTTGAAAACTTACCAGTAATAGTAGTTATAGATAATGAAATGAATGACTTATATGAAAATGTTATGAAAAAATAAAAAAAGTTATTGACAACAATAGATTATATTGGTATACTAGCTTTTGTTCGGCGGTAAAAGTTCGCCGTTGATGGAGAAATACTCAAGAGGCTGAAGAGGCGCCCCTGCTAAGGGTGTAGGTCGCGTGAGCGGCGCGAGGGTTCAAATCCCTCTTTCTCCGTTTGTAGTATTGATATGCTACAAGAGATAAATTTTTTATTGAACGGCTGAGAAGTGAGAGTTAATAAAAAATAAAAAAAGTTTTAAAAAAGTGTTGACAAGATAGTGAGTTGGTGATAAGATATATATCGCTGACGCAAATAAAATAAGTCAGCAAAACAGCTTACAAAGCTAGTGAATAAAAGGTTTTGAAGCAAAACGAACATTGATAACTGAACAGTAAAACAACCCTGAAAATTCTAAATAAAAGATTTTCAAAGCAGATGATTGTGTAAACAATACATCAGTAAAACAAACGGACAAAGCCAAGCAAAACTTGATTTTGGACAAACACTTA
>JALERT010000088.1 GCA_022764445.1 Lachnospiraceae bacterium
CTTACTGTTTTATATAAAGGTAAGGAAGTTGGCTCTGTTACAATTAATGTAAATAAATCTGACAAAGATGATTATGATGACGATGATGATTATTACGACGATGATGATTATTACGACGATGACGATTATTATGAAGATTACGACTATTGATATTATAATAGAGTAAAAACTTTTTAACACAAACCCCATGTATATTCACAAAAAGTATACATGGGGTTTATTTATATTATAAAGAACAGTTTATCGAATTCATACTACCTGAAATGAGTATCTTATGATTTATTTGACAGTATCGTTAAATAGCGATTTAGATATTTCGAGAAGACTTTGTGCAGCACTTTGAGGATCGTCTGAGGCGAAAAGAGCAGATACGACAGCAATTCCATCGATATCCGTTCCACGAAGTTTATTTATATTATCTTTATTGATGCCACCTATTGCGACAACAGGTATAGACACAGAGTCAGCTATCTCTTTTAGTGCATCGGTACTTAGTGGGTGTGTGTCCTTTTTTGTGGACGTATTAAATACGGCTCCGGCACCGATATAATCAGCCCCCATTGCTTCGGCTTTTTTTGCAAGCTCTACAGAAGGAGCTGTCATTCCTATAATCTTATCAGGTCCGAGAAGTTTGCGGGCTGTCTGATAGTCGGCATCACTCTGACCTATGTGTACTCCATCAGCATCAGCCTCCTTCGCGGCATATATATCATCATCTATTACAAAAGGTACGTTATACCTGTCAGCGATTTTCTTTATAATAACGGCTTCTTTTACAAGTTCATCATGTGACATATCTTTTTCACGAAGCTGTAGAAAAGTAGCACCTCCTTTTAAAACATCTTCCACTACCTCTTCAAGTTTTCTGCCGTTAAGGTGGTGGCTGTCGGTTACAGCGTATAATTTCATTGAATCAGAATTTACTTTCATATTATCTCATTAAGCTGTCAGCACAAACCGCAATAGTATTCACTTTATATGTTACTGATGCTCATATTCATGGTAATTACAGTAAAAGTGACAGCCTTTCCTTTCATATTGTTAAAAAATATATCTAAAAGTATCTGTTAACATCACATATTCTTTATTAAAGTTCCCTATGGCATCTTTATGGCGCTTATATGCTACACCTCGCAATCCATGAGCTGCATTGATTGCATGGAATATAGCATAATATGCTCTATTATTGGCACCCTTATAAGAATCGGCATCTCTTAATATTTTTGCAGATTTCAAATCTTCTTTTGCTGTTTCAATACGATATAAGACCAAATCCCTTTGTGTTCCCACATCATTAGGCTGCATATAGAGTCACCCCATCTCTATTGACATTAGCATAGAATGGATAATTCTCAACCCACTTCTGATAATGCTCTTCACTTTTAGCAATTGGCTTGATATCAATATCGTGGTCCATATTAAAATCAAATGTCATATCTGAAAGCTGGTGTCTATATCCTTTAATATCCATATCTGATAAATCCAACAAAATCATAACATCCACGTCAGAATCCGAATTGTAATTGCCTCTAGCGTAAGAACCATATAATATTATTTGACGTAAATGAGAACCATATATTGCACGTACATTTGAAACATATTGCTGCATCAATACTTGCATTGTTTGTGGCATATAAACACCAATCTTGTAATTATCTTATACTTAATTATATATTTATATACCACAATCTGCAAGGGAAAAATCATTACCTCAATATTACAATTATTTCATTACTTCCATTGGTCTTCCTTAAAAGTTTTCAAGATTTTTTCGAATATCTCCGTGTTCACCAACAGAAGCTTTTCTTCTCTTAAGTGTTGTCTATTGACTTGATTTGGAATAAAATAGTCAATACAGAATGTAACAGACATAGCTTATGAAAGAAGGAATAATATGACAAGAAATATACCCGTAGCAGGTGAATTTTACAGACATTTTAAAGGAAATATTTATCAGATAAAGTCAATTGCAACAGACAGTGAGACCGGGAAAAAGATAGTTGTTTACCAGGCGATGTATCCGCCCTTTGGTATGTGGGTAAGAAGCCTTGATATGTTTATGAGTGAGACAGACCACCAAAAATATCCTGAGTGCAACCAGCAGTTCAGGTTTGAAAAAGTTGTATTCGATAGTCAGGGTAATGTGCATGGAGCAGAAAATGAAAAGCTGCCGGAAAATGTTGTTATTGAAAATGTTTCTGAAAAAATTATAGGTGATTCCGTGGAAGATATATCCGATGAGGAACTGAAAAAAATAATTATAAATGGACAGCTTGAAAAAATACCTGAAGGGCAGATATCAGAAGATGAAATATCACAAAGAGGATTTATGATGATTCTTGATGCAGAATCATATCATGAGAAATATCAGCTCTTTGAAGGACTGGAAAAGTATCTTGATGAAAGACTTTTGAGCAACATTGCAGTATCTTTTGACATTGTGCTGGAAGATGGAACTGAAAAAGAACATTACGATACGATACTTGCTAATCTTCAGACATGGGACCGGTTCGAGGACAGAAGAATGAGATAAAATTTTATTAACGAAGAAAATATTATGTATGAACTGAAAAATAAATTAATTTATTTATAACATATGTATTGAAAAGATGATATATATGTGTTATAGTTGTTATAGTTCACACAGCAAAGCAATCTATGATAAATATCACTTGACATGTCAATGTAAAAAGTTTATTATAATCACATAAGAACATCTGTTCGAGAAAGGGAAAGGTTACAATTATGGCAAAACAGACTATAGATGAGAATAAAAGAAAGGCTCTTGAGTCAGCTATGGCTCAGATAGAGAGAACATATGGCAAAGGTGCTGTCATGAAGCTTGGAGACAATGCACACCTCAATGTTGAGACTGTTCCTTCGGGTTCACTTGCACTTGATCTTGCACTCGGTGTCGGGGGCGTACCGAAGGGAAGAGTTGTGGAAGTGTATGGTCCGGAATCAAGTGGTAAGACTACCGTTGCACTTCACATGGTAGCTGAGGTACAGAAGCGTGGAGGTATCGCAGGATTTATAGATGCAGAGCATGCACTTGATCCTGTTTATGCAAAGAAGATTGGTGTAGATATAGATAATCTTTATATATCACAGCCCGATACAGGTGAGCAGGCTCTTGAGATAACTGAGACGATGGTTCGCTCAGGAGCAGTAGATATAATCATAGTCGATTCTGTTGCGGCCCTTGTACCAAAGGCTGAGATAGAAGGAGATATGGGTGACAGTCATGTAGGATTACAGGCAAGACTTATGTCACAGGCACTTCGTAAGCTTACTGCGATTATCGGTAAGACAAGCTGCACTGTTATATTTATCAATCAGCTTCGTGAAAAGGTCGGTGTTATGTTTGGTAATCCGGAGACGACTACAGGTGGTCGTGCTCTTAAGTATTATTCATCCATAAGACTTGAGGTACGCAGGGGCGAGCAGATTAAAAAAGACGGTGAAGTTATAGGTAATCGTACACGTATAAAGGTTGTTAAGAATAAAGTAGCACCACCATTCCGTGAAGCTGAAGTTGATATTATATATGGTGAAGGTATATCAAGAGAGGGTGATATACTTGATCTTGCCGTAAATGAAGATATCGTCAATAAGAGTGGTGCATGGTATGCATATAATGGCAATAAGATAGGTCAGGGACGTGAAAATGCCAAGACATATCTGAAAGAACACCCTGACGCAATGGCAGAGATAGAGCAGAAAGTCAGAGAAAAGTATGATAGTGAACAGAGCGCAGATACAGAAGATGAAGATACAATGACTGATAATGCATCTGGTAAAAGCTCATCATCCGTTAAAGCTGACAGTGATAAGACATCATCAGATGATACAGGAGCAGACAAGTAATGGAAGAAGAGGTTCTTCGTGCAAAGAAAAAGGCTATGGCACTTCTACTGCACAATGACAGAACAGAATGGCAGCTTCGCGATAAACTGGCAAGAAGCGGCTTTTCAGAAGAAGCGGTGGATGAAGCGGTAGAGTATGTAAGGTCATTTCACTATATAGATGACGAAAGATATGCTGTGAGGTTCGTGGAGATATACCACGAAACCCGCAGCATTAAAAGACTCAGGCAGGATTTATATAAAAGACATGTACCTGATGAGTATATAGAGACAGCCATTGAGAATATCGACAATGATGATTCTGCAGCACTTAATCGTGAATTTGAACGCATCGGACAGAAACTTGCTGATATGTCATATGATGAAAAGCAGAAAGTAGCAGCAAAGTTATACAGAAAAGGTTTTCGTATGGAAGATATCATGGATGGACTGCGTAAGTATGAGTAAAACATAGTGCTATTTAGGGTGATTCATACTAGTACAACAAAAAATAAATAACTAGCTATATTGTGAGTTCTATGCTATACTGGTATTATCAAGAAGAAAGAGGTACCAGTATGGCATACGCAAAAGCAATTGAATTAAACTCTGATGATGTTGAATATCTCCAGTCCC
>JALERT010000114.1 GCA_022764445.1 Lachnospiraceae bacterium
ATATGTTTGTCGTAACAACTGATTCAAAGTTAAAGGTTGAAAATGCTGTTATATCTGATTATGCAGATTCAGCAACCTCAAATGAGTTTGTATCAGAAACTGATTTTAAGGATAATGCTGGTAAGAGTATAACTAAGACAGTTAAAGTAAATGTAGCAATTAAGGATACAGCAACAAATTCTATTGCTACTACAATCACTAAAGATTTAGTATTATCAGATGTGGCTCCTAAGGTGACAACAATAGGATTTAATACAACTGGTGATAACAAGGTTGAAAATGGTAAAGCCAGTGTCAACGGTGGCTATATTGCTAAAGCAACATTAGATGCTTATGTAAAAGCTGATGATGTTAAAGACCAGTATGGTGTTAAGAAATCTGAAGGTTTAGCACAAGAGGAACTTTCATATACAATCTCTGATGTAAAGAAAGTAGATGGTTCAGGTTTCTATGTTGATGAAAGTAATGCAATTTATGATGCTAAACTTGGCGATACATTCAAGGTAACATATGTACAGGGCGATGCTAAAGAAACAGTTGACTTTACTGTAGGTGCCGGAATTGAGTATGATTCATCAGCAAGTAGTGCGATTACAAGTGCTGTTTCCTCTTTGGATACTGCACTTGTTAAAGAGAGTCAGTCCAATGCTTCAAGTGACAAATATGAATTTGATCTTTCGTCTACATTATCTTCTGTAAATTCTGATATAAAAGTAGTTGCTGGTACTGCTGATCTTATTGAAATAAACAAAGCTAAACCAAGTATTACAGTAAAACAAATTACACAAGAGGATAATAGTAGAGATGTGACATTTACTGTTACTATATCTAAGCGTGGTGGTCAGACTGTTACGAAGACATATAAATTAACAATTGATGCTAACGGAACATCTTATTCTATAACTGATGTAACACCTGCTTAGTAATTATCAGAATAGAAGTATTGAAATTTAATTAAATATGCTGATTTTAAATAAAGATGCACTGGAGATATCTGGTGCATCTTTTGTATATATTCCATGATCAGAATCAAATTGATTAAAGTTAATAATTTATAGAGAATGTTTTGTTCAATTGATGGAAAAATTTAATTTAATCTATAGTTATTATCCAAAGTATTCGGTTGCAGATTAAGTTGGTAATCTGATTTATCCTAATGGCAAGAAGTTTACATATAATTGCAACAAACATGTGTATAAAAATAAACATGGCATAACTGAATAAATTTATTAATATGAGAAATGTGAGAGATATTCTCATAAAGAAGAATGTTGTAAAAGAAAATTTTGATTCAATACAAGTCTGCATTATTATGTATAAACAGAAGCATTCAATCGAAGGTACATTTGGAATAATCAAATGGAAAAGAACAAATAAAAGATTATTCAGAAGAGTTCAAAACGTTCTCAGTAATTTTAGAATTAACACCTAATATCCTGTGGTTTTAACCTATATAAATATCATAGTATAGATAATTGCAAAACTCACTTCGTGAGCTCGCAATCGTAAACATAAATTAAAGAAGTTATTTAAAGTTTTTTCTTTAAAGACTCGCTAGAAATTCATTTTAAAAATCATATCATTTTACATAAATTCCATTTAGCCTATTCGTTATACAGTGCTTTATTATCTTGAATTAACAAAATGCAGATACCGGTAAACAAAGATACTGATATCTGCATTTTGTATTATTAATTAAGAATGTTTTCTAATCATTTTTTGACACAAACCAACAAGACTTGCAACTGCCTGTTCATTTGCTTTTTTTGTTGCTTTCTCACATTCTTCACGCCGTATAGCTGCATCATGGTTTTTAATAATCTGTTCCTCATCAAATAATGTCATCATCATTGTAACCACCTCTCCTTGATGACAATGTAACGGCAGGATTGATTATATCAATCCTGCCAAGTCGGTCGGAATCATTTTAAATCCTAAGAAATTCTCACATCTTCGATGGGTCCCTTCTTAGGATAACAATCATTCACTTCGTTCATGATGATTCCTCCCTCTCGACTCTCTAAATATTCTTTCAACACATTTTTCCCTTTGCAGATACGGATTGTTTACTCAATTGCTATACACTATTCTACCGGCCATATCTCGGAATCAAATCTTTCTTTACTTTTTCGAGCCACAACCCATAGAGCTTTTGCAACTTTTCGAGGTACTACTATTTCACCATTCCTTGCTTTCATTACAATATCAACAATTCTTATGCATGATATATCATCTATTCCGGTATTTAACTGCGTATCAATAATAGGCTGAAGTTCACTTTCATCTGTAGCAAATATTGGTATCCCCGTAGCTTTTGCATATGCAAGCGAGCACATTTCACCCTTATTTTTATTTGGTTTTTTAGGATTTTTCATAACTTTTGCCAAATTATTATAAGCTGCATCGTAAATAGCTCTTCTCTGACTATCCAGTTCACTTTCATTAACTAAAACGACTTTTCCTTCTGAAATCAGATCTTTCAACTGGCTAACTGCACTCGATGGCATCATTACTTCTCCATGAGCATGAGTATGCATATAAATTTCATTTGATATCAAAGGAAGAATATCATATAAAAATCTGTACTTGTCACTTCCTCCAAGCTTAATGCATATATCCGCATCAATTATAATTTTATCTTCCATATTTATTCCTCCATGATACTGTCTAATTCTTCATCAGAAGGAAAAACAAATGATGATTTATTTTCGATACCCAAATCTTCTGGTTTAAGATTACTCAAATCTAATAAATATTCAAGCTTCTCATATGTTATATATTTCACTTCATATGCATTCACAGCCAATTCAACAAGATTATCCATAACGATACGGTTATCTGGTTTCTGTATTGGAATGGAAAATCTTTTCTTGTATTTTTCAACCGAATCCTCTGTTTCTTCAAGAAGTATATTCATATCAGCTTCGCTTATAAGTTCTACTTCTCTCAGTCTTTTTACCATAGTTCTGTATGGAACCGTAAATAAAGAAGCAAGTTGTAATACTTCTTTAATATTAAACTTTTTCAGGTTATAGATTTGTATTTCCTGCCTGAGTAATTGATCATTCACTAAAAATTCTGCTGCAAAACGGTTTGCTTTTTTTTCACTTGTCACTTTATCCTGTTCATTTAACAAATCAGCTGGGACCACATCTGGATTCTGTTCAAACCAGATATGATATAGCTCATGTGCTGCCGCAAATACCTGACAATCTACCGGAATTGATGAATTGATTGCAACAAATGGTTTTTCAAGCAATGAATCATTTCTTGAACCACTAATTCTGGTAAATCCCCATGGTGCTTCTTTTCCTAATGGATAATATATTACTCTGGCGTATAAACTCATAATTGAAAAGATTTGTGTTCCAATTATATCATTTACTTTACTGCACAGACCTAATTTTTCCTTTGCAAGAGATTTAATTTCCTGTATATCAAACTTATTTAAATCATTTGTCATCAAGCAGTTCCTCCAACATATGAATCTCATCAATAGCAGTTCTTATAATATTAATTTTCTCAAGGGTGGCTCCATCATGCACATCTCCCATAAAGCTGAGACTGTCCTCTACAGATACACTGGATTCTACTGTAAGCAACGAATCCGTCGATGTATTAAGAATTTCAGCAATTCTGGATAATTCATTCACATTGATTGCCTTATTTCCTTTAATAATCTTATTCATGACCTGCTTAGAAATGCCAAGAGCATCTGCCAGACTCTGTTGAGTCATACCAATCCCCTCTAATTTTCTCTGTATATTAGCTCCTACTTGGGCAAAATCCATCGCATACATAATCCTATCCTCCTTGTATTCTGAAATTAAGTATAACAATTCTAAAACTGAAAATCAACATTTTGTTTACTGTTTTTACTTTTTGTTAATTATTTCATTAACTTTTATTTTTACAAAGTATGCCCGGTATTTTGAAATATACACATTCTTTATTCTATTAGTTTGTTTATAAAATGCCGAGTGTAAAATGCAACAAAACTCTATATGTAATATAACAAAAAACGTTTTATTTTACCCCCTCAAAAAACAAACAGCATAGCACCTGAGTAGCCCTCCAGTAACAATGTTACTCTCCCACATCTTCCGTATCATACGCTACAGAAAGCATTTCTTATGTTAATTTAATGGTGATTTAATGTTAAAATTTTGCCCAAAATCAGGGTATTTTTCTTATTGCAAAAAAATTGCAAATTTGAGTAACACCCCGCGAGCCCAGTGTTTATACGGGTTTGCGGAGGTCGAAAAAAGTCGGAAAAATTTGTCTCGACAAAGGGTACCATAACGATTACTTCGAATGTGACGGGTGCAAGTATCAAGGTTCTTAACGGTGCAGAGGTTATTACTACAGCAACAGGCTCTGAACTTGACAAGACAGTTATAACAGGCAAGATTCCATATGGTACATATGATGTGGTTATCAGCAAAGATGGTTATGAGCCTGTTACAAAGAACGTTACAGTAAATAGTGACAACGTTAGCGTAGATGCTACATTAACAGAAGTAGAAAAATTAGAAGTAAGCTCAATCAGTGCTGTAAATGCAACAGGAGAAAAGACAGCACTTAACGGAGCAACAGTTTCAAGATCTACAAGCTTTGAAATGAAATTTAACAAAGCAGTTGATGAGGAAACAATTACTAACTCAACAATCAAGTTAGTTAAAGGCTCTGAGACAATGGCTATCTCACTTCCTACAATCGACAATGGCGTAATAGCATTCAAGTCATTATCTGTACTTGATGCAGATGCAGAATACAAGGTTGTTGTTGATGGTATCAAGAGTAAGGATGGTAAGGATACTCTTACTAATACAACAATTGCCACATTCAAATCGGCTAAGACAGTAGTTACGAAGAAGGTTATCGCTAATGGAACAACTGTTTATAATGCATCAACTAATGATGGAGTTACATTAAATGTTGGAACCTCTTGGAATTATGCTACTGGAGACACTTCAGAAATTGAAGTGACATTTGATACACCTGTAGATAAATCTACAATCAATTCTAAGAGCATTCAGCTTATTGATGTAACAACAGGTAAAAATATCGCTGTTGAAGGTAATCAGGATAATTATACTGATAAATTAAGAATACAGGTGGTTGGAGCTAAAGATTACTTAACACCAAAGCATCAGTATAAGTTATTACTTGAAGGATTAAAGGCTGCTAACGGAATGGACATTGATACATTCTCTGTAACATTTGCTTATCAGGCAGATGGACCTGTGGCTGTTGACAAAACAGAAATATATAATGGTGATCTTAAAGAAATTAATAAAAATACAGTTGATGGACTGGTTAATCCATTAACAACATCTAAGATGCTTGATAATGGTAAAACATTTAAAGCCGCTGCATCAGTTATTATTGATTTTGGAGCAGCAGAGATTAAGCTTGATGAAAATACTGTAACAACTGATTACTTATATATAAGAGAGAAAGATACTCATAAGAAAATTGCCCAGACAATTTCTTACAATAAGGAATTAAACAGAGTGACTCTCACACCATCTGAAAGACTTAAAGATGATACTGATTATGAGATCTTTGAAAGTCCATACATCAAGAATATTTATGGTGTTACATTAGGAACTAAAGATTCAGAGTATAGGACAGCAGAATTCAAAACTTTAGATGTAACAGCACCTACAGTTGTTGGTCAGCCTGAAAGTACTTTGGAAGATAAGTCTTTATCAAAGTTACCTATTGATAAGATGACTAAAATAAATATAAAAATGTCTGAAAAGATAGGTCAGATTAATCCTACTGGTTATGCAAAGGGATTTGCTACTGGTAATGGTAATGTCTTAATTACAAGAGCTGATGATGAAACAAAGGCTGCAAGAGAGGGTATTATTGGAGCGGCTGTTGTAACTATAGGTAAAGATACTTATATTCAGTTAACTTTGAACCCATCAGTAATAAAAAATGATAATGACTATGATGACTATATTGAAAATAACATTAAAGGAAAGACATACAGAGTTACTTTAGCCGGAACAAATCCAATAAGAACGAACGATTCTGAAAAAGTTATTACTGATGCATACAGCATTAATAGTGCTAAAAATGCAATGGCTAATGATTACAGCTTTACATTCACATTTGAAGGCGATGATAAGACAGCTCCAAAGATTACAGATGTTAAAGCTTTTAATGGCGGAGATTTAACATCATTAGACGGATTGACCAACGTGGATTTAGAGAAATCTGTAAGAATTTTCTTCGATTGCAATGATGTAGATGCAACTACTATAACGAACAGCATAAGCCTTGTAGATAAAGACAATAAGGAACATCCTGCAACATCAGCAAAATATGAAACTACAGGAAGTACATCATATGCAGATGTAACATTCGATAAGCTTACTGGTGCATTGACATTGAAAGCACAGAATATTGCAGATGATAGTAAACTCAAGACCATTGGGGATGATCCATTTATCGGTTGTACTGCTTTGACAACGATTACCATGAAGGACAATGGCACCTTTTATGCCAAGAATAACTGTCTTTTTGAGAAAAACGAAGATGATAGTGTGAAAAGACTGATCTATGGCTTTGAGGTAACGCTGCCGGCAGATGAGGGCTATGAGGTTGCCGCAGTAGAGG
>JALERT010000118.1 GCA_022764445.1 Lachnospiraceae bacterium
CAAGGATTCTGAAGGATGAAAAGGTTGAAAGACCTTCCTATTATCTTGCAAAGCAGGGACTTGGAACCTGTCGGGGAAGCTGTGACATGAACAGACCATACACTTGGACTGCCACTACGATTTCAGACCTTGTAAGAAAACCTGAATATATGGGGCATACCGTGAATTTCCGAACCAAGAAACTATCCTATAAGGATAAGAATTCCGTGCACAATTCACCGGAGGACTGGATTATTTTTGAAAACACACAGGAAGCAATTGTGGACGAAGAAACATGGCTTACTGTTCAGAAAATCCGTGAGACCAAGCACCGTCCCACCAAGAAAGGTGACATCAATCCTCTGACCGGACTGGTATACTGTGCTGACTGCGGTGCTAAGATGTTCAACCACCGCACCGGCGGTTATGAAAAGAAGGATAAGGATGGTAATCCAACCGGAAAGTACACCAATGCACAGGACAATTACACCTGCTCCACTTACAGTAAGGCAAAGAGCAAGTTTGAAAACAGATGCACTCAGCATCATGTCCGCATGGATGTTATCAGGGATTTGCTTTTGGAAGTCATCAAAGCTACCAGCACTTATGTGATGGAGCATGAATCCGAGTTTATCGAAAAGGTCCGCTGTGCTACAGAACTTCAACAGGAAAGCGAAGCCAAGGCACTGAAAAAACGTCTTTCCAGAGAGCAGAAACGTATCAAAGAATTAAATACCCTCATTAAGAAAATCTATGAGGACAATGTAAATGGGAAGCTAAGTGACAAGCGGTTTGAAATGCTTTTGGCTGACTACGAAACCGAACAAAGTGAATTGGAATTATCAGTAGATACTTTAGAAAAGGCGTTGGATGCCTATCAGGAGAATGCTGATAATGTAGATAAGTTTATTGAACTGGTACACCGATACACAGATTTCACAGAGCTTACTACTCCTATGATCCATGAATTTGTCGATAAAATCGTGGTACATGAAGCAGACAAATCTACCGGTGACAGAATCCAACAGATTGATATTTATCTCAAGTATGTGGGTAAACTGGATGTACCGATGCCGGAGCTTACTCCCGAACAGATAAAAGAAGAAGACCGCAAACGCCGTAAGCGTGCATGGAACCGTACTTATATGCGTCGCAAATATGAGCGTGAAAAGGCGGAACGTGAAGCAAAAGAAAAAGGGTTATCTGAGGCAGTCAGATAGACTGTCCCAGAAATAACCCTGTGAAAGTGAAACATGCGTCTGAACATTAACATTATTTACACAAAAAGGGCATTAAATAAATAGGCATATAGTTTATATCATCTTTTTTATCAATATCCTTTTGTGACAAAATATAACATTCATCCACATTCTTTGAATACTTCTTCCTAAACTCTGTCATTGATTCATGCTTCCCTGTTCCTGAGGACTTTACCTCAATAGCCGAGACTTTTGAACCTTTAGAGATAAGAAAATCTATTTCATAATAATGCGTACTGTCCTTCTTTTTCCATGTATGATAATATAATTCTCTTCCTGATGCAGCTATAATCTGCGCTACAAGATTTTCATACAGATACCCCAGATTTGCCGGTAATTTATCGGATAAAAGCTTGGTATATATATCATTTTCTGTCACTGGTCTGTCAATAAACATTAATGTAATAAAGAGCCCTGTATCAGCAATATACATTTTGTAACTGTCCAAATCCTTTGTAAGCGATAAACTCACCCTGGGATCTGTTGAATTATATGATGGCAGAACAGTTTTTGAATCTATCAGATCGTATATTAGTTTTTCATCCTTTGAAGTTTTCCGTTTTCCCGTTGCCTTAGAAATTCTATATCTTTTAACATCTTTAGACAATTGGGCTGGGATAGAATGGTACATTGCTGATAACCTTCCGGATGGATCCAGTCTTTTGAAATCATCCTCATAAAGACCTATAATCTGACGCTTCACCTGGTCAATCATTGAGAAGTTTTCACCATTTACATAAGCTTCTACTGCCTGAGGCATACCACCAACTGCCATATATAACCTGATATCGCGCATAAGTTTACGGTTTACATTTTGACCTACTCCCTTTTTCATTGCAGATATCTTTTCTAACATCGAATAGCTGTTATCTGTAGCATCACAAAATTCTTCGTAGTCCATTGGATATATCTGAATCTTCATTTCTTCTGATGGAATAAGTATATTCTTGATATTCTTCTTAATTGATATTAATGAGCCTGTTTCAATATAGTGGTATCTGCCATCCTTTACCAAATGCTTAATTGCCTGCCTTGCTTTTGGAAAAAGTTGAACTTCATCAAAAATAATAACAGATTCATGTTCATATAGATCAATTCCACGCACTGCCTGCAAACGCAAAAAAAACATATCAATATCATTAATATCATCAAAACATGCTATCTCTTCGTTTGATGCCTTTGAAAAATCAATTAAAATATAAGATTTATACTCGTTAATAGCAAATTGTTCAGCAATAGTGGACTTTCCTACTCGTCTTGCTCCCTCTAGCAAAACTGCATACTTATCAGCATACTTATCTTTCCACTCTAACAACTTATCATATGCTTTTCTTTTAAAATACATACTTTCACCTCCGGCGTTTCTTTCTAAGATAAATATATATGTATTTCTTCTGTATTATTTTATTTCAATTTGTGCATTTCTTCAAGATTTTTTCCATCGAAAAAGTGCATTTCTTCAATATTTTTACTTTCAAAATTATGCATTTCTTCAAGATTTTATAATTCCCTTCCCACTTTCTTCCGTACTGACCAATAACATACCACCTGCATGACTATAGTTATAATCCATGAAGCAGGATATGAGATGAAAAGAAAGAACAAAGACCTGTGATGAGGAAACAATGCAAATATCCATAAAATTCTGACACCTACAGTTCCTATTACAGACAGTACCATAGGCACAAATGAATATCCCATACCGCGTAATGCTCCCGGAAAAAGATCCATTATACCACAGAAAAAGTATGGAATAGTAGTAATTGCAAGTATCTCAAGACCACTGGCGATTACATCAGGGCTTTTTGTATATATACTCATAATCTGTCTTCCAAATATATACGCTCCTCCACCTAATACGCCTGCAACTCCCACTGACAATATCATGCAGTCAATAAGTACTCTATTCATTCTCTTATACTTTCCAACGCTGTAATTCTGGCTGGTAAAGCTCATACAGGCCTGTGTAATTGCATTAACCGACATATAAAGGAATCCCAGTACATTATTGGCTGCCGTATAACCAGCCATTGCAATTGAACCGAATGAATTGACAGATGACTGTAAAAGTGCATTAGAAAAGTTGATTACCGTACTCTGTATGCCTGCGGGTATTCCGACTTGAAATATTGGTTTTAAATATGCTTTTTTTATCGTAAGTTTTTTTAAACTAAGTTTATAACTTCCCTCCGACCTGCATAGACATATAAGAACAAGTATACATGACATCATCTGAGATGCCACTGTTCCAATCGCCACACCGGCAACACCAAGATTAAAAACGATTACAAGTATCATATTAAGTGCAGCATTAACGCATCCTGATATTATAAGAAATATCAACGGTCTTTTTGTATCACCTACAGCTCTAAGAATAGCTGCACCATAATTATACAGCATAAAAAAAGGCATACCAAGGAAATATATCCTCATATATATCGTAGAAAGATTAATAACATCCGCCGGAGTGTCCATAAGCTGAAGTGCCGCTTTAGCAAAGATTACACCTATAAATGCCATCGCAATGCCGCTTATAAGAGCAAAAGTAATCGAAGTGTGTACAGTCTCGGACATCTCTTTGTCACGTCCTGCTGCATAATGTCTTGCTGCAAGGACATTCGCCCCCAGTGAAATCCCTATGAACAGATTAGTAAATACGTTTATCAACGCAGTTGTAGAACCAACTGCTGCTAAAGACTGTTTTCCACTAAATCTTCCTACGACTATGATATCTACAGCGTTAAATGCAAGCTGCAAAATTCCTGAAAGCATTAATGGCAGAGAGAAAGATATTAGCTTATCCATAATTGAACCATTGCACATATCAATTTCGTATTTACTATTGTTCAACTTCAAGGCCCCTTTCGCGTATTTTTCCTCTCCACCACCATACACATCCGTCATATCCGTTTTTTCTTGCCTTCTGTGTCATTTCTTCTATAATCTTATTATATCTGTTATCTGTATCGGCATATATTGCTTCCCATGTATCCTTAATTATATCTTCTGATATAGAATACCACTTCTTTTCATACGTCTTTGGAACTTCTATTTTGTCACTTTTATCATCAGCTACGACACATCCTTTTTTCTCGAAATATCTGTCCCTGCTGTCGCAGTTATTAAAATCCATCCACTCCTGTTCCAATATGCAGCGTGGATCTTCGGCATTTGATGACCATTTTTTACTATTGTAAGTCTCACTGTTAGAATCAGGATTTTCAGCATCTTCTGCCCATGAAGAAAATGATGCTTTAAGTGTTCCGTCTATGAATGTACCTGTAAATGGTTCTTCCATCTCTGTCTTTGGATCATCCTGGCATTTATTTCCAAAACGTGTGAAATGTATTTTGCCATTCTCATCATAATCCCATGTAACGCCTCTTGGTCCGTAGCTCATAGTCATCCTTCCCTCAGGTGTCACAAAATAATTAATAATATCCATACAAAGCTCAGGATTTTTTGTGGAAGAACCTATCGCTGTAATCTGTTTATTTCCCTGTGTACCTATACCATATACAAGGGGTGTGGCTTCATTCGGTTTAAGGCTGCACATCATGTTGTTATCATCTATTCTTTCAGACGTATTATATATATCCGAACCGGTATTTCTTACTAATGATGTAAGAACTTTTCCTTCTTTTACCTTCTTAACCACATCATCATAACTCTGGTCTTTAGAAATAGGATCTAGAAGACCTTTCTTATACAAAATATGATAAAACTCCACCATCTCAAGATAAGGACTGTCACTATCGAGCAATCCTATATATTTATCATTTTCAGAATCATAAAATCCAAGTCCAAGCGGTTCATATCCATAATAAGCTGATACCATGTCCTTTACGCAGTTTACCATACCTGCATCTTCATCCCAGTCATTCCATACTGATACGGCATATACTTCATTATCTTCATCTGGCTTATCCTCATTTGCCGCTTCACTGCTCACATCATCAGCTTCAGATTTATCTTCATCTTCTTCGTCTTTATTTTCTGAAACATATAAATTTTTCATATCCTCAAGGACATTTATATAATCATTAAGGTTTTCTACATCGGGACAGTCAAGTTTCTTATAAAGATCCCATCTTGCATCCCAACTATAGAAAAAGTCCTGATGATCATCCTTTGACCATGCAACTTTATCACCTATACCATATACCGCGCTTCCTGTAGTTACTGTAATCTTATTATTTAATTTCTGATTTGCCTTTATGGCATCCTGCATATGCTCATTTATATATTCGCCATGCTCCTCCAAAAGATTATCCTTACCCCAGTCGTATAATAAGCCTTCCCTGACAGCATTACTGTAATCATTATCTGCATCTCTGAATATAATTATATCCGCTTTTTTCTCTTCTTTCAGCTTTTCCTTATCACTAAGCTCCATACCTGTGATTATATTGAGTTTTATATTAAACTTATCCTTAAGATACTCTGCCATCCAGCCCTTCTGAAGGCCATAATAGCTTGACTGTGAATCATATACATTGAGTGTGACAGTATTTTCAGACTTCTTAATCTTAGTCTTAACTTCAGGCTTTGCACTGCATCCTGACATAAAAAATATAGCCTGAAACAACGTGCACCCCAAAAGCAACATTGATATAAGACGTCTTGCGCTTTTTTGTGTCCCCATATCTTACCTCCGTATTAAAAGCAGCAATAATTATATTTAACAGCTTCTATTCATATAATAGCTTCTTCGTTATATTTATACTATCACACCCAAAGACTTATGTAAAACTGTTACTGTTAATACCTGACATCTTATGTAACAGTTCAGCCTTTCATTCACTACATTCATAAAACCTGACAGCAGTTGTTATACTTAACAAATTAAATACACAAAATACAAAGCATATCCCACCAGCATAACAATTCCCCAGGGTCGTCTGAGGGACTTTGTTTTAAGTACGCTTATTATAAGCAATACTGCTGCCAATGCTGATATAATCGTATCAATTACAAACTTAGATTCAAAGACAACAGGTATGATAAGCGATGATGTTCCAATTACAAATAATATATTAAATATATTGCTTCCGACTATATTTCCTATAGCTATGTCTGCCTTTCCCTTAATGGCGGCTGTGACTGATGTGAAAAGTTCGGGCAACGATGTACCAAGCGCAACTATCGTAAGACCGATAAATCTTTCGCTCATTCCAAATGTTTTTGCGATATAGCTTGCACTGTCTACGGTAAGGGAGCTTCCCCATATTATAAGGACACCACCTAAAATTGACGCAATAATAAGTCTAACTGTTCCTTCATTCTTTTGTTCTTCATCAACCTCACTTCTTCCCTTTTTCGCCATTACAAAAAGATACCCAAGATATATCAGAAAAAGTACCCAGAGTATAATTCCCTCAATACGGCTTATGCTGTTACCTGTAATTCCCATTACCATAAGTACTATTGTTATGAATATAAGATATGGCGTCTCATACTTAAGTGTAGAAACAGATACCGCAACAGTAGTTATAACACCTGTTATACCCAGTATAATAAGTATATTTAATATATTGCTTCCAACTATATTTCCTATAGTTATACCGGCATTGCCCCTAAGCGCAGCTGTTATACTGACTGCTGCCTCAGGTGCACTTGTACCCATAGCAACTATCGTAAGACCGATAACGAGCTGTGGAATACCAAACTTCTCTGCTATGCCGGAAACACCGTCTACAAACCAGTCTGCACCCTTTACAAGCATTACAAAACCTACAGCCAGCAATAAAATCTGTATAAAAATCTCCATGATGATTCCTCCCTCATAATGTAACGGCACGATTGAAAGTAATAAGGATTCCTCCCTCAAAAAATGTACTAACTAAGTGCCATACTCATAAGCTCCTGTGATATATTAAGTGCGTGATCACCTATTCTTTCAAAGTCCGTAAGCATCTCCGAATACAATATGCAGCCTTCCTCCGAGCATCTGCTCTCCTTCATCCTGACGAGCATATTATTACGGTATTTCTCTGTCATATCGTCTATCTTTTGTTCTATTCCTGCTATCTTTGTTAGATTCTCTACGCTTTCACCCTCTGAAAATACAAGACCACCTAACAGTTCTTCACATGTTTCCTTCATAGATTTTAATTCCGTCTTTTCTTCTTCTGAGAACATAACATCTTTTGCCTGGAGAATCTCCGAATACCCGCATATATTCATTGCATGATCGCCAATTCTTTCGATATTGCCTACTATTTTAAAATAGCAGCTCATTATATGGCTTTCCCTTTCTACAAGGTCATGGGATAATGCTTTAGATATATAATTGGATATCTCTTTATTGAGATAATCTATGCTCTCCTCTTTTTTCTCCACCTCTTTAATTAGTGACGTATCCTTATTATAAAATGCATCAAACCCTTTATTGATATTGCTGTGTGCCATCTCAAGCATACGCTCCGTTTCTTTCTTGACCTGCTCTATAAATATCGCAGAAAAACCAATCCTTCCGTTTGCTGCTTTGTCATTGAGATACATGACACTTGTACCAGAATCGTCCTTATCTTTTCCCGGAAGCACATGTTCTGAAAAGCTCGCAAGAAGTCCGCCAAAAGGAACAAGGATAATCGTCGTGACTATATTGAAGATAGTATGCATATTGGCTATCTGTGCTATAGTATTACCTGGTGTAAGTCCTGCAACTGCATCTGCCAAAGGGAAACATACTGCCAGTATTGTAAATATAGCCGTACCGATGATATTAAAAGTAAGATGTATTATCGTTGTTCTCTTTGCATTCTTACTTGTACCGATTGACGCTATAAGTGCTGTAATGCACGTTCCTATATTCTGACCGAATAGAACAAATATTGCACTGGAAAAAGGTATAACACCGCTGCCGGCAAGCACCTGAAGTATTCCAACCGATGCAGATGATGACTGAATGATTGATGTAAATGCTGCACCTGCCAGTATTCCTACTAACGGGTTGGTGAATCTGGTCATAATACTTATAAAGCTCTGCGAATCTCTAAGTGGCATCATCGCATCACTCATCATCTGCATACCGATAAAAAGTATTCCAAGTCCTCCAAGTATGCTTCCTATGTTATGTACTTTCTGATTTTTAATGAATACGATTAAGGCTACACCTGTAAAAGCTATAACCGGCGCAATCACTCCTACATCAAGAGCTATAAGCTGTCCTGTAATCGTCGTTCCTATATTGGCTCCCATTATAATCCATACTGCCTGCCTGAGTGTCATCATACCTGAATTGACAAATCCGACTACCATGACAGTCGTGGCCGAT
This sequence comes from Lachnospiraceae bacterium, assembly GCA_022764445.1. Taxonomy (GTDB): domain Bacteria; phylum Bacillota; class Clostridia; order Lachnospirales; family Lachnospiraceae; genus Butyribacter. The sequence goes on from JALERT010000118.1 coordinate 8,518, forward strand.
GATGATTGTATAACGGCTGTAATTCCAGCACCGACTGCTATACCTAAAAACCTGTTAGAAGTAATTTTTTCCAGAATATTTTTCATTTTATTGCCTGCTGCGGCTTCCATACCGGCACTCATCATCTGCATACCGTACAAAAATAAAGCCAGTCCTCCCAGAAGACTGAACACATCTGTAATTTTCATATTTTGTCCTCTCACATATGTTTATTTTATTTGATTGTTTTTTAGTAACTATTCAGGACTTCCCAAACCAATAGTTACGTTATTTTATTACATTACATATGCGAGAGTTTTCTTTTTTCCGTCCTTATTTTGGATAAAGTTTGATATTATAAGATGTACTGATTTTTGACGCAGCTTACCTGCAGAGAATAATATAAGTGCAAAAAGTGATATAATCTCTGCACTGTATAAAGCTGCAATTAGAGATTCAAAAAAGACCTTTAAACGGCCTGTTACTGACTGATTTTTAACGCTGTTTTTTATATTAGACATAATGGAATATACTGACTTTACAACCTGAATTTCCATTATGGAGACTTCCTCATCATTGTTTATGTGCGCATTATCCGCACTGTTTAAATTTATCTCATCTGCAAATGAATGACTATATCCAATTTCATCGGCAGACATTCCAACAAGAGAAAATGACATAGCGATGCACATAAAAAATATAATAATAAATTTATATTTCTTATCTATATGCATAGCTGCCACCTCCTCTTATAGAAAAATGTATACTGCTGGTATACACCCGCATACTTATCTGTCATCCACGCAGGCATGATTCCGCCATACTCGTCATCTATTATCTTTTTTATCCAGACATCTATCGGACAGGCATCCAGATGATGAAGACCGAATAGACATATACAGTTTGCCACTTTTTTACCTACTCCCTTGAAACTCATAAGATACTTAAGTGACTGTTCATAATCAAGGCTTCTCATATATTCTTCAAAGTCATTATGCTCATTTTCATAATTGCACATAAGCCATATATATTCATCCCTATAGCCAAGTCCAAGATCTGAAAGGCTTTCCCTGCCACCATGTGCTTCTATATCAGACAGATGCGGTATCATACAGATATCTGTGTCTTCGTTATAGGGACTCTGTACATTATATCGGGAGCATAACTTTTCTATGCTTCCTTTTATACGCGGTATATTATTATTCTGTGATATTATAAATGATATTATCGTCTCCCAAAGCTCCTGATTAAGTATACGTATTCCTTTTCCATACTCTGCGGCATCTTTAAGAAACTTGTCCGACGAATCTATCCTGCCGATTATCTCTCCATAATCCGTATGAAGATCAAAATAATCAGACCATATCTCCTCAAATTCTTTTTCATCACATGACATTTCAAATCTGTTGTCACTCTGTGATATGGTAAGGCATCTTCCAAATGCAGGTATCATATACTTATCATCATCGAGCTTACGCCATCTGAAACACTGTCCCGACTCGGCAATCTGCTTCAGACTTAAATAATCTATCTCTTTTGTAATCATAAGCTTTCCTCCACCTTAAAAGAAGGATATTAGTTACTGTAGCCCCATAGGTGTGTAGTGTGTACAGTATAACGGATATTATCTTTAAACCTTTACTTAAACATGTAAATCAACCCAATACATCCCGGGCCGCAGTTACTTGTTATTGCCGCTGATGCGTCCTGAATATACACATTATCAAAGTGGATATGCTTATTAACTTCTTCAAGAATCATATCCTTTGTTTCCTTTGAACATCCTGCGACTGTAATAAAAAGTACCCTGTCGTTTACGTCATATATTGATTTAAGCTGTGAATGAATGTACTTCTTATAAGCACTTTCCACGCTTCCCATATATACCCAGCTTGGTATAATCTTCTTTTTACGAAGTGCAAGAACAGGATGACATTCAAACATTTTTGATAATTTCCATATATGCTTATTTAGTAAACCACTATAATACAACTGGTCTGCACTTGCAAGTACAAAACTTGTCATAACCTTTTGCTGCATATCGTCAAGTTCTTCGATAATGTCACTATACTTTACATTCTTCAGTGCCATCTTAGCGGCCTGCATAACCATAAGGCCTGTTCCACTTGATAAATGACCGGAATCATATACTATTACGTGAGCAAATCCTGCTGCTGCCTGACTGGCATTTTCAAAGCCTTTGCTTGAACCCGACGCAATACTTATATGAATTACCTGCTCTGCCTCTTCCAAAAGATTACCAAAATGATTTTCATAATCCCCGACTGTAGGAGGTTCTGACTCAACCTTTTCTCCGTTTTGTATATATGATATAAGGCTGTCAGCATGGATTTCTACCATATCCTCAAAGTGACCATGTTCTGTATTGACAAAGTAATGTATCATACGGATACCATACTGGCGTACTATATCCTCAGGTATATCTACAACATTATCCGTACTTATCACAAGCTTCTGCTTATTCTTATGCCCCAGCACCTGAAGACCGCCCATTTCCTCTAACTGGTCTTCATCCATAATATAATCAATGCGTTCTTTAGGAAGATATCTAAGAAGCATTGCTTCTAAAAGCATCCCGTTTATAGGTTTGGCAAGGTAATCCGTAAATCCCATATTACGGTATTTCTCTTCCGCACCTGACATTGCATTGGCAGTAAG
>JALERT010000101.1 GCA_022764445.1 Lachnospiraceae bacterium
TGAAGCACTTAAAGTCCAGAAAGAAAGTGACAAAAAGCAAAAGCTTGGTGTCACGCTGGTAGATCTCGGTTTTACAACAGATGAGAATATAGCAGAAGCACTTAGTAAGCAGCTCAATATACCACGTATTCGTCTAAGTGACATCAAGATAGATGAAAATGTACTGGGGCTTGTGGATGAAAAGATGCTTAGAAAGTACATGCTTATGCCATATGGATTTGATGAAAAAAATCCCAATATTCTTTGTGTAGCAATGAGTGATCCCATGGATATGCTTGCTATGGACGATTTATCAATAGTAACAGGTCTTCAGATAGAAGTTGCAGTTACCACGATAAAAGACGTAGCAGCTGCCATCGACAGATACTATGGTAATGCCGAGGCGATGAAAGTTGCGGATCAGTTCACCAAAGAGCAGCAGGAGCGTTATGGTAATCTTAAGGAAAAAGAAAAGGGTGATTCCGAAGAAGTAAAGCAGGCTCCTATAGTAAAACTTGTTAATCAGATAGTAGAGCAGGCGGTACATAAAAGAACAAGTGATATCCACTTCGAGCCTATGGAAGACAAGGTTCGTATACGATTCCGTGTCGATGGTGTACTTCAGGAAGCAATGCGATACGACATGTCACTTTATCCCGCACTTGTTGCCCGTGTAAAGATTGTCAGTGGTATGGATATTTCAGAAAAGAGAAAACCACAGGATGGTCGTATGACCTGCGTCGTAGACAGACAGGAGTATGATATCCGTGTATCTAACCTCCCTACAGTGTATGGTGAGAAGATAGTTATGCGTCTTACACTCAAGCAGGCTCTTACGAGAGATAAAAAAGATTTGGGATTTCAGCCTGAGGACCTTGAGAAGTTCGACAAAATCCTTAAGCATCCTCATGGTATAATACTTGTAACAGGACCTACAGGTAGTGGTAAGTCAACCACACTTTATACAGCTCTTAGTGAGCTTAATACAGAAGATGTTAATATCATCACAGTTGAAGATCCTGTCGAGGCTAACTTAAGTGGTATCAATCAGGTTCAGGTTAATCCGAAAGCCAACCTTACATTTGCATCGGCACTTAGATCTATTCTTCGTCAGGATCCGGATATCATCATGATAGGTGAGATTCGTGATAATGAAACAGCTAGTATAGCCGTTAAGGCATCTGTAACAGGCCATCTCGTTGTAAGTACACTTCATACCAACAGTGCCGCGAGTACAATCACACGTCTTGCCGATATGGGTATCGAGAGCTATCTTATCGCCGATTCGCTTGTAGGTGTTATCGCACAGCGCCTTCTTAGAAGGGTTTGTCCTGAGTGCTGTACAATGGAACCACTCAATGACTTTGAAAAAGAGGAGTTAAGGATACGTCCTGAGCTTCGTGACAGGGAGATACTTGCACCAAAAGCACATATCGGAGGAAACTGTCCAAGATGTGGCGGTGCCGGTTACTTTGGACGAATAGGTATCTATGAGATACTTCCTGTATCTATGGAGATAAAGAGAATCATTGCAAGAGAAGGCAGTGCAGAAGACATAGAAAAGCAGGCAATAAAAGAAGGAATGAAGACACTTGTCACCGCAGCCCACCAGTATGTACTTCAGGGAAAGACAACGATGGAAGAAGTACGAAGAGTTACATATGATGAGTAAGAAAAGTAATCTAAGTTATATAATGAAAACGTTATATACGGTAATTAAAGTTAAGTACAGTAAATAAAGTTATGTAAATAAATTTATTGAAAAAAATTAAGCAGTCAATACAGTACCGGTACAGTAAGCTACCACATTTTTGGTTACAGTACCGGAAATAATACAAATAAAGGGGAAGAATATGGAGTACACAATAGACGATTTACTAATTTATGCAAAGAAAAGAAAAGCATCCGATGTACACGTTACAGCGGGTGTACAGGCAAAGTGCCGTGTAAACGGTTTGCTTGAACCTATTACAAAAGAACCACTAAGCAAAGAGGATACGGAGGAATTGATAAAACCTATCATTCCTGAAAAACATATGAATACATTCATAGAAAAAGGCGAGATTGACTTTTCATACAGTATACCTGATGTAGGACGATTTCGTGTAAACGTATTCAGACAGAAAGGTGCATATGCAACAGTTATGCGTCTTGTCAATACCGAGATACCTCTTCCTGAGTCACTCGGAGTACCACCATCAGTAATCGAGCTTACAAAGAGAAAGCGTGGTCTTGTTCTCGTAACAGGTCCTACAGGTAGTGGTAAGTCAACAACACTTGCATCGCTTATTGATGTAATCAACAGAACAAGAGAAGAGCATATAATTACATTGGAGGATCCTATCGAGTATTTACATGAACATAAAAGATCCATCGTCAATCAGCGTGAGATAGGCTTTGATACAATGTCATATGCTGATGCGCTTAGAGCAGCACTTCGTGAAGATCCCGATGTCATACTCGTCGGCGAGATGCGTGACCTTGATACTATCTCTACAGCCATAACCGCTGCCGAGACAGGTCATCTCGTATTCTCAACACTTCATACTATTGGAGCAGCTGCAACCATCGACCGTGTAATCGACGTATTCCCTCCACATCAGCAGGACCAGATACGTGTACAGCTCGGTACAGTACTTCTCGCAGTTATATCACAGTCACTTATTCCACTGGCTTCAGGTCATGGACGAGTGGCAGCGTTTGAAGTAATGCATGCCAATCCGGCTATAAAGAACCTCATTCGTGAGAATAAGACTCATCAGATTGAGTCTATCATCCAGACAAGCCGTAATGCAGGTATGCAGACTATGGATGACTACATCTTCAAGCTCTACATGGAGAATCAGATTGATTCAGAGCAGGCACTTGAATTTGCTCAGAAACCTGAAGTCCTTAGTAAGAAACTTTTCTAAGCTATGAGTAAAGAAATGAAAGGAAAAGATTACATAAACAATTATGATATAACTAATACCATAATCAATACCAAATCCAACAAAACAACCCAAAAAACCAATAACAGGACTGATAAAAGCTATACTAACATATGGAAGATAATGGTATTTATATCATTCATAGTCCTTGTAAGCATAGTAAACTATTACCATGAGGCATGGTATGATGAAGCTCAGGCTTGGATGATAGCAAAAGAATCATCCATTTATGAGTTGATATTCGTTATACCTCATTCAGAAGGTCATCCGCCACTTTGGAGCCTTATACTTTATCCGCTGGCTCATTCAGGTATAGGATACGAAGTATGCATGAAAAGCCTCATGGTTGTCATAAGCAGTATCAATGCAGCACTTATACTTTGGAAATCACCATTTCCTGCTATAGTAAAAGCATTGCTGCCATTTACATACTTTATATTTTATCAGTACGGAGTTATCGCAAGACCATACGGTCTGATGATAATGGCTATGTTGCTTGTAGCTGTGACATACCACGATAAAGACAAGAAACCATGGCATCATGTATTATCACTCATATATCTGTGCCTTACAAGTGCATACGGTATAGTTATCGCGGGAAGCATAGCTATCGTATGGGTTATAGAGATATGGAACCGTCAGAATATCAAAGAGTGGGTAAAAAGCTTTATAAAAGATAAACGATTCTTACCTCTCCTTGTACTTCTTATAACAGGACTTCTTCTTATATTTATGATAATACCGGACAAGGGGATTTATACAGGTTCGGCTTCGGCAGACAATAACTTCTTTGTAAGACTTTTAATGTGTCTTATAACCATACCGGTAGAGACAACTTGTACACAGTCTTTTGAAAAGTATGCATCACTCAAAAAGATGCAGTTTTCAATGACATCATTTATAATAGAGATACTTTTAGGAATACTTTTATGGGTTGTACTCATATATATAGGTAAGAAAGCAAAGAAGCTCATGCTTCTTTTAGTACCTTATATAATGCTTTCTTTATTCGCCTCATCTGTCTACTTCTTTATACATCATACGGGTATCATGATGATTTATATAATGAGCTGGTGCTTCATAGTATGTAAAGAAATAGGCTTAGAAGAGACAGGCTATATGTCGTTTCTTCGTGAAAAGCTAAAGTCGGTTCCTCTTATTAAGAAGTGTGCCGATAAAGAAATAAAGCTGATAAGCAGATGTGCTGTGGCAGCAGTAGTAGGTATACTTGTTATATCTGCAGGATGGTCAGTTTCAGCTTCATATAATGAGGTGAAATATCAGTACAGTTATGCAAAAGAACTTTCTGAGTTTTTCAGGGAGCATAATATGTACGAGCTTAATATACTTGCAGAGAGACCTGATTATACAACTAAAGACGGTGGGAAGGCTGCCAATACATACAATCTGCAGAATATCATACCGATACTTCCTTATATAAGTGATAAAGAAGCAGAAGCTTTTATACAGTGCAGAGGTGTTTCAAAGTATGTACTTCAAAAGCGCGCTACAGATTATGAAAATGAAATGAACTATAAGAAGTGGGCGGAAGAAGGGAAGCCTGATGTGCTTATCGGTGACTGTGAGCTTGAACTTATATATGGAGATGAAGTTTCTTTCTGGGATTATGAGCCTGTAAAATGTATACCTTTCGGATATGAATGGAAGAACCTCAGGTTTCCGCAGTGTGCAGTAATATATATGAGGAAAGATCTCATTGAGAAGTATGGACTTCGCAAATTAAGCAATGCAGAGCTGTCTGCTGGCTCAGGCGGTTTGGCACAGCAGAGAGTTGATGTAAGATAAAATGGTATAGTTATTTAGAAACCATTATAGCAGTTGTTACATATAAACAAAATAGTTGTACAAGTTGCACAATAATAAATAATAAATAAGAATAAAAATGCTTAAAACATATAAAAAGTGACGAAAAAATGTAAAATTTGAGTAAATATTGTAAAAATAAGCAAAAGGTGTTATAATAGCACCATGAGTTATGAACAAGATGTGAACAAGTTATGAATAAATTGAAAGGGAGTGAGTAAAGGATGCCGGCATATTCATATGTTGCAGTAGATGAAAACGGCAAGCAGAAGAAAGGAACTATAGAAGCTGCCAACGTAGATGCGGCTAAGGCTGCACTTAAAGGCGAAGGTAAGATACCTATATCAGTCGAGATACCTAATGCACTTAATAAAGATATCGAGATTAGTATAGGTGGCAAGGTTAAGCCAAGAGATCTCGCAGTATTTTGTAAGCAGTTTCAGAGTATACTACATGCGGGCGTAACTGTTATACAAGCTCTCGGAATGATGGGAGAGCAGACAGAGAATAAGAAACTCAGAAAAGCAATCATAGAGACAAAGACACTTGTTGAGAAAGGTGATACACTTGCAGGTGCCATGGCTACTCAGGAAGGCGTCTTTCCGGAGATTCTTATTAATATGTTGGAAGCAGGTGAAGCTTCCGGTAGTCTTGAGACATCCTTAGAACGTATGGCAGTACACTTTGATAAGGACTCAAGAGTAAAGAGCATGGTTAAGCAGGCCATGATTTATCCGGCTATACTTCTTATAGTTGTAATCGGTGTAGTAGCTATAATGCTTATCAAGATAGTACCTACTTTCCAGGAGACATTTGCTGATGCGGGAGGAGAACTTCCGGCTATCACTATAGCAGTGGTTAATCTAAGTCATTTTATGATAAATAAGTGGCCGATTTTTGTCGGGGCGATTGCACTTATAATAGTTGGCATAAAGACGGCGGCGAAGACAGAAAGCGGTGCCATAATAATCGGTAAGACGGAGATGAAGATTCCACTCTTCGGTGATCTTATAGTTAAGACGGCATGTGCGAGACTTACGAGAACTCTTAGTACATTGATGGCGTCAGGTCTTCCTATGGTGGGTGCCATAGAGATATCAGCTAAGGTAATGACCAATCGAATCATACAGCTTGTGCTTGAAGATGCGAGAGACGAGGTTGAACGAGGTGTTCCGCTTTCAGTACCTCTTGAGAATTCAGGAATCTTTCCTCCACTTCTTTGTCAGATGACGAAGATTGGTGAAGAGACAGGTAATATGGAAGAGATGATGACAAAAGTTGCTGACTACTATGATGAAGAGGTGGAGAATGCGACTAAGGCTATTACGGCTGTGCTTGAACCAGCTATCATCATTCTTCTTGCAGCTATAGTAGTTCCTATCATGATGGCTATCATGATGCCAATGATGGGTATATACTCAGCAGCAGAAAACTCATAATAACATTGTTATAACCTGCGGGCCAAGCGCAGTTATATAATAAAATATTTTATTAAAAAGGAGAAAAAAGGTTATGAAAAAAGCAATCAAAAATTATTTAGCAAAGTTACATGACAACAAAGAAAAAGGTTTCTCTCTCGTAGAGTTA
>JALERT010000156.1 GCA_022764445.1 Lachnospiraceae bacterium
CTATGCTACATGGTGGATCCGCCAGGCTATAACAAGAGCTATAGCTGATCAGGCAAGGACAATACGTATACCTGTTCATATGGTTGAAACAATCAATAAATTCGTAAGGGTTCAGCGCCAGCTTTTACAGGAGCTTGGACGTGAGCCTTATCCGGAAGAGATAGCAAAACAGATGAATATGCCTGTAGAGAGAGTAAGGGAGATTCAGAAGATAAGCCTTGAACCGGTATCACTTGAAACACCTATCGGTGAAGAAGAAGACAGCCATCTTGGTGATTTTATACAGGATGATAACGTACCTGTACCAGCTGAAGCTGCTGCATTTACACTTTTAAGGGAACAGCTCGATGAAGTTCTAGGTACACTTACAGAGAGAGAACAGAAGGTATTGAAGCTTCGTTTTGGTCTTGAAGATGGACGAGCAAGAACACTTGAAGAGGTAGGTAAAGAGTTTAAGGTAACACGTGAACGTATACGTCAGATAGAAGCAAAAGCACTTCGTAAGTTAAGACATCCAAGCCGCAGCCGTAAATTAAAGGACTATCTGGAGTAATATGCAGATATCCCACAGGCTTGAACGTGTAGCATCAAATGTAAAGTGTGGCGGAGTTGTTGCAGATATTGGATGTGATCACGGCTTCACATCTATTTATCTTATAGAAAATAAAATGGCAGATCATGTCATTGCCATGGATATAAATAAAGGTCCTTTGGAAAGAGCAAAAGATCATGTAAGAGAATATAACATGGAAAATGATATAGAATTAAGGCTTTCTGATGGCGCTAAGGAACTTGTACCGGGTGAGGCTGATACACTTCTTATAAGCGGCATGGGTGGTATGCTTATTACAAAGATACTTAATGACAGTAAAGAAGTTGTAGATGATGTAAAGGAACTTGTTCTGTCACCACAGTCAGATATTTCGCTTGTCAGAAAGTGTATACATGAACTGGGATTTTCCATAGACAATGAAGAGATGCTTACAGACCAGGGAAAGTATTATATTGTTATAAGGGCAGTTAAAGGTAAAGAATGCTATAACGCTGAAGAAGATTATATTTATGGGAAAAAACTTTTAGAAAAAAAGGATATGATTTTCTATCAGTATCTTTTAAAAGAGAAAGAACGTGTCAATAAAGTACTTAATAAACTTGCCAATATGACATTGTCAGATAAAGCCCGTTTGCAGAAAATTGAACTTGAACACGAATATGATATGATAGAGAGCATGATTGACAGATTTAATGAATAAAATAAAAAGAGCTTAGATTAATATATGATTACTGGTACAGTGAACAATAAGTTTATTAAACATTGTACCAGATAAATGATTATATCAGAAATGGGGTGCAATATGGTTGAAGTTACTATAGATGGAATAATCGAAAAGTATGAAGAAGGCATTACATACAGAGAAATTGCAAAAAATCACTCAGACAGTTGTAAATATGATATTATGCTTGCAAGAAAAGGCGGGAAACTCCTTGAACTCAATAAAAAAGTAAAAGGAAACTGTACCATTGAGTTCCTTGATACATCTACAAGCAGCGGACATAAGACATATGTAAGAGGTGTAACACTTCTTATGCTAAAGGCTATATATTGTGTTGCTGACAGTAATAAGCTTAAGAATGTATTTGTAAAGCATATGATTGGTGACAGCTGTTACTGTGAGGTCGAGGGAATAGAACTTACTAATGATTTTATAAAAAAAGTTGAAGATGTTATGCGTGACATCGTAGAGGAGGATATATTATTTAAAAAACGCTCGGTTGATACAGCAGATGCCATAAAATTATTTGAAAAGCACAAGATGTATGATAAAAAGAAACTTTTTGAATACAGACGTGTATCAAAAGTAAATATATATTCTCTGGACGGATTTGAAGATTATTATTATGGATATATGCCTTCTTCTACAGGAGTTTTAAAGTATTTCAATCTTCAGCTTCATGATAAGGGATTTGTTATCAATATCCCTAATAAAAAGACACCCGATAAAGTTGGTACCTATGTGGCAAGTCCAAAGCTTTTTAATACCCTTCAGGAAGCAAGTGAATGGGGAAAGATGGTTGATGTCGATACTGTCGGTGCATTAAATGATGTAATCTGCCATGGAGGCATAACAGAACTTATACTTGTTCAGGAGGCACTTCAGGAGAAAAAGATAGCTGAAATTGCAGCAAGCATAGCCAGTGACAGAAGCCGTAAGTTTGTAATGATAGCCGGTCCGTCCTCATCAGGTAAGACGTCTTTTTCACATCGTCTGTCCATTCAGCTTAGGACATTCGGACTAAAACCACATCCTATTGCGCTTGACAATTACTTTAAAGACAGGAAAGATACTCCTAGGGATGAGAATGGTGAGTATGATTTTGAGTGCCTTGAGGCAATTGATGTTGAAAAATTCAATGAAGATATGACAAAACTTCTGAAAGGGGAAAGGATAGAACTTCCTGTATTTAACTTTTTGAAAGGTGCAAGGGAATACAGGGGAGATTTTATGCAGCTTGAAGATGATGATATACTTGTGATAGAAGGAATTCATGGTCTTAATGATAAATTGTCATATACTCTTCCGAGAGAAAGTAAATATAAAATCTATATAAGTGCTCTTACACAGCTTAATATAGATGAACATAATCGTATATCTACAACTGACGGAAGACTTATTAGAAGAATGGTTCGTGATGCAAGAACGAGAGGTGCATCAGCGGCGAGGACAATTGCCATGTGGCCTTCCGTAAGACGTGGTGAAGATAAGTATATATTTCCTTTTCAGGAAGAAGCAGATGTTATGTTTAATTCAGCACTTATATATGAACTTGCGGCACTTAAGCCTTTTGCTGAATCAATACTTTTTGGAATTCCAAAAGATGCGCCTGAATATGTTGAAGCCAAAAGACTTCTGAAATTCATGGACTACTTCATTGGTATAAGTATAGAGGATATTCCTAAAAATTCACTTTTAAGGGAATTTGTCGGTGGAAGTATATTTAATGTGTAAATTCCGTATGATATTACAGCGAAAATTAAGTTGTTGATATATCTGATTATTCGCTGTAATACATACATGAGATGGAAAAATTACAAGATAGGAGAAAATCAAATGGCTAAGATAATTGACGGAAAAAAGATTTCAACACAGATAAAAGATGAACTTAAGGAAAA
>JALERT010000158.1 GCA_022764445.1 Lachnospiraceae bacterium
GTTCTTACCATGGCATACTTCACAGCACCGGCTTATTATAATATAATCCGAGAACTGCCGGCTGGAAAGGGATTTGCTGATTTTGCATTTATTCCACGATCAAATGCCGGATATCGTCCTGCAATGATAGTTGAGTTAAAGTATAATAAGTCAGCAGATACAGCAATTAAGCAGATAAAGGAAAAAAGATATCATGGAGCATTAGCTGGTTATAGTGATAAAATTCTTCTGGTTGGAATCAGTTATGATGCAGAAGGAAAGGATAAGAAACATCATACCTGCGTGATAGAAGAACAAAATCTGTAGATGAAATTTTGGATTTGCTTATCGGAATTATACCTGACGAGGGAAGATCTCTAGAAGACTATAAAGACGAAAGGATTGCTGAAAAGTATGGAATTAATGATTGATACAGCAAAGTGCTAACTGTTTCAGATTTCACTGAGTAATATTTAAGATATGCTTTTATAAAATCATCATTTATAGAAAAGTGTTTATGAATTATTATGAGCTGTAATTTCAGAAAGGTAATAGTTGGATTTACAGTTCATTTTTATTTAGGTAGATTATATTCACATGTCACATCTTACTATACTTCTCATAATATCAGCGTTGTACCTGTAGAACCTGGACTTACGAACTCTGCCGGGATGGTGTCAGTAGAGCCTGATGGTGCCAACTCTTCCAATTTATAAAGTTTATTTGCGTAGATTTTAAAGCATCTTCACCCGTTTTACAGGTGGGAAAATTGAGATTATTATTTTATTAAGGGGTATTTTTTTACAATCAAAAGAGAACCGTCATTTCTGACGATTCCCTTTTGATTTTTTAATAAGAACTAAATATTTCTAATTGACTATTACTCAGTTGCCTGCAAAGCGTCCTTAGTTAGAGTTGCTTCATTTCCTGCAAGATCTTTAACTTTAAAATTCTCAGCAACAGTCAACTCACCTAAATTAAATGTACCTGAACCATCTACAGTTACATTCAATGTTTTTCCATCATCAGCAAAAGCAACCTTAGCAGAATCATTTTCTGTTATAGCTTTTTTAACCATGTTCACTACAGCATTTTTGCTATCTTCATCAAGGGCTTCGCTGAATACTAATTTAGCACTTGTTATATTATCAGTTTTGGCATTTAATTTAGTTTCTACGCTAGGAGCTTTACCTTCTTTTACCTTTATAGTAAATTCTTTAGTGTCCTGAGCATCATTTTTCTTGATAGTTGCTGTTAATGTTACCTCATCATCTGTATCATCAGCTTGGTCTCTTGTCACGCTAATGTCAGCACTACCATTGTTAGGATTTATTATACTAGTTTTATCAGAAGACCAAGTAATTGTTGTACCATTAGCACCTTCTCCTGGTAAAGTTATACTAGAAGCAATCACAACCTCAGGTAAATCAAGATTAAGTGAAACTTTATCAACTGCTACAGCGTCTTTATCAGCGCTTCCTTTAATTATGTCATCTGGATTGTTTTGGTTAACCTCATCTTGAGCATCAGCAACTGACTGTAAAACAAAATCAATTGCCTTATTTGATTTAGCTATATTAGCCACCATAACCGGTTTACCATTTTCATCATTTATTTTATTACCATCATTATCTGTAGCCTGTATTGATCCAAGACATATCTTAGTACCGGCTGCTAAAGTGAATCTGAATTCGTAGTTCTTATCCTCATATAATCCAGGTACATCAACTGTAAAGTCTTTAGCATATGCTATTTTAGACACATCACTAGAAAGGTTTCCATCTCCATCAAGTCCCACTATATATTTTACATCAGGTTTATAGTCTTTTCCGCCTACATTTGTAATCGTTAATTCCTTAATTGCTGATACAGAAACATATTGATTAAATCCTAAAACGAATTTAGCATTGTTATTTATCTGGGCGCCGCTTTCATAAGCTGTACCATTTATGGTAGCAGTTAAGTCTGCACCATCAATCTTCTTATAATCTTCTGTAGCAGAGAAGCTGGTACTTATAGGTGAAGAAGAACCATTTTTTGCATTAGCTGTAAATGATACATTATACTGTGTATCCTTTACGATACTCTTAAATGTAATTTCTACATTTCCGTCACCATTTACACTACCTGAACCATCAACGATTGAGTTAGTAACATCTGAACCAGTCTTTGAGTTTATAACTTTCAAGCTATCAATTTTATCAAGCTTAGTATTGAATTTGATAGTTAATTTGCCATCCTTATATTCTGGTGTTTCCTTGATCTCTGGCTTAGCATCATCTTTAGTTGTTAATTCAACCTTATAATCAGCAGGCTCAAGTTCTGGGTTCTGCTGTAAGCAGTTTCCATTAGTATCTTTAATATCCTTGCTTATTATTAAAGTATACTTAGTATTTCCAGAAAGCTTCTCTGATGGCATAACTTTAATCTCATCAGTAGTATAATAATCTGATGTATCAATAGTTGTCTTAACTTCTTTGTCACCATTCATTAACTTAATGTTACCATCTAATGTTGTAGTATCTACTTTTCTTGCAGCAACTGGTTTTTCTTCAGCATCTTTGATACTCTTAAACGTAACTAATACATATGAATCTGCAGAAGCGCTATCCTTTGATGGCGTAGCAAATGTCACACTGTCAATAGCCGGACCATTTCCTGCTATAAAGTCATAAGTCTGTAATGAAGACAAGTTTCCAGCATCATCTGCAACATCCTGTGCTTTAAGTGTCACAGAACCTTCTGCCACTTTACCAAATGTTAAATCTACATATGATGTGCTGTTGCTTGTTTTTACTATTTTAAATTCTTCTCCTTCTGCTTTTACTGGATAATATTTATGTGTTGAATCTTTGTACAATTCAATTTTGCTCAATGATTTTACATCAACATCAGTACAGTCAAAGTAAACTCTGATTTTTTTACTTAAGTCTACATTTGTCATTCCCTGTATTGGAGTATAATCCTTACCATTTTCAATCTTTACATCAGTTATCTTTGGAGCTGTCTTATCATCGCCTTCAAATGTAAATGTAAAGCTGTAATCGTTAGCCATAGCATTGCGCATAGTTGAATACTGATCTGTTATAACTTTAGCTGAATCATTTTTTCTGGTTGGATTAGTTCCTGCTAATGTCACTCTGAATGTTTTTCCCTTAACCTTTTCATCAAGAACATTCTTATCTAATCCTGTTGGATCTATCTGGAACTGAATATACTGATCCTTACCTTCAGTAATTAACTTTGGAGTTACAAAACCTGTTTTTACATCTTCTGATAATATTTCATCATCATCTGCTCTTGTTATTAATATGTTTCCATTTCCTGTTCCTGCTGCAAAACTCTTTGCAGCCCCTGCGAGACTAACTGAGTCTATCTTTTCGGACATCTTTAACTTTATATTAACAACTTTATCAGTAGGTAACTTTGATACTGATTTATCTTCTAAAGTACTTTCCGGCTGTCCTGCAACAGTTGGTGCTGTAACATCTAAAGTTGTGAATTTTGCTGTCGCATAATCTGAATCTTTAGCTCCTAATGTAACACCATAAATATTCTTGATATATGGGCTTTCAAAGATTTCATAATCTGTATCATCTTTAAGTCTTTCAGATGGTGTGAGAGTAACTCTGTTTAATTCCTTGTTGTAAGAAATTGTCTGGGCAACTCTCTTCTGAGTATCTTTCTCTCTGATGAATAAATAATCAGTTGTTACGGTGCTTTCATCAAGTTTAACTTCTGCTGCCCCAAAATCAACAATAACTGATGCAGCAGCTTTGAATGTCTGACCATCATCAAGCATCTTAGATGTGGTTAATGGATTAACTAATTTATCAACAGGTTTTGCATTTGGATTCTGATCCTTAATGTCTTTAAGATCCCCATTATATATCGAAGTTTCTGCAACGCCAACAGATGCAGGTTTTCCAGCCTGATAAGCAAATGTTACAGAGAATGTATCAATGTCCATTCCGTTAGCAGCCTTTAATCCATCAAGTAATAATTTGTACTGGTGCTTTGGAGTCAAATAATCTTTAGAGCCAACTACTTTTATAATTAATGCATCAGTATAATTAACCTGATTACCTTCAACAGCGATATTTTTACCTGTTGTAACATCAATAAGCTGGATGCTCTTAGAATTGATTGTAGACTTATCTACAGGTGTATCAAATTTTACATTGATAGCTGATCCATTATTTGTATTTTGAGTATCTTGAGTATAATCCCAATCACCTTGAACATTTAATGAAACCCCGTCATTAGTTGTAGCATCATAAATTGTTGATGATGTAGTTCCATTTTTTGATTTCAAATTAGCAACAGTAACCTTCTTTGCAACTACTGTCTTAGCAGATTTGAATGTGGCAATTGTTGTATTAGTAAGAGTATCTTTACCATCCTTACTCTTGATACCATCAACAACAACCTTGTATTCTGCATCTGCATCAAGTACAGATAATGACTTGAATGCGATTACACCATTTTCGATTGTAGGAAGTGAGATAGCCATTGTCTCAGAGCCTTTAACTAACTTGATTGTTGAGTTAGTAATTGTTTCCTCATCGACTGCTTTGTTAAATTTCATTTCAAAGCTTGCAGATCTTGAAACTGTTGCTCCGTT
>JALERT010000173.1 GCA_022764445.1 Lachnospiraceae bacterium
ATTTAAGGAAAGAGAAGCAGATTTTGGTTCATTCCCTAAAGGACTTTTATTTGGACTTAAGACCATGAAGACATGGCTTTATGACGATAACCATCCATATGATTCACTGTGTTATGACAGGTATTATGATTTCTTAAGAGAGAAGCTTGATACGGATTATTATGAACAGCTTATCCAGAAGTATTTACTTGACAATAATCATGCAGTTCTCGTAGAGATGAAGCCGGAGCCTGGGCTTGCTTTAAAGAAAGAACAGGAAACGATAAATAAGCTTGCAGCATATAAAGAAAGTCTTTCAGACGAAGAGATAGAAAAGCTTATCGCCGACACAAAAGCTCTTAAAAAATATCAGGAAGAACCTACACCGAAGGAAGTACTTGAAAAAATTCCTATGCTTACAAGAGAAGATATAGGCAAAGATGTTGTTCCATATAGCAATGAAGAGACTGAAATATGTGGAATAAAGACTGTTTATCATGAAATACCAACTAATGATATAATTTATCTTGATATGTTCTTTGATATAGCTGATCTTAAATGCTATGTACCACAGATGAGCTTTATGGCTACGCTTCTTGGTTATATGGATACGAAGAAGCACACTTACGGCGAATTTGATACAGAAGTTAATTTCTATACAGGTGGAATTAGCTCTGATGTAGATTTATATTGTCATATGGGTGACAATAACAAATATGAACTTAAGTATGGTGTGCGTACGAAAGTTTTAAAAAGTCAGATAAGCCATGCATTAGAGCTTATGTCGGAGATGATGTTTGATACTTTATTTACTGATGAAAAGCATCTTAGGGAGGTAGTGGCAGAGAGCCGTTCAAGACTTAAAGTGCGCCTTATGTCAGCGGGACATCAGGCGGCAGCAGGAAGAGTTACGGCAGGATACTCTGAAAGTGCATGGATTAATGATAATTCTGTAGGTATAGGTTATTATAACTATCTTGTAAAACTCGATGAAAACTTTGATGAGGAAAAAGATAAGCTTATAGCAGGGTGTCAGAATCTTTTAAAGGCTATATTTAAAAAGGAGAATCTCATAATATCATGTACATGTAGTGATAGTGAATTTAAGGCTCTTAAAGAGGCTATACCATCATTTATAGAAAATATCGATAAATTTCAGTCAGATTCCACAGCTGATCTGTCAATGCTCGATAAATATACTCCTGATCCTGTTATTACAAAAGAAGCATTTTCAACACCGGCAGAGATACAGTATGTTGCTCTTGGCGGTTCGTTTGAGGATGTTCCTGACGTCAACATGGGAGCACTCAAAGTTGTGACTCATCTTCTTAATTATGTTTATCTTTGGAATGAAGTCAGGGTTAAAGGTGGAGCATACGGCGTAAGCTGCCGCTTTAACAGGGAAAAAGAAGGATTCTTTACATCATACAGAGATCCTAACTTGTCAGCAACGCTTGACGTTTATAAAAAGGCAGCAGATTATCTTGAGGGATTCGATGCCGATGAGAGAGAAATTACGAAGACCATCATAGGCACTATCAGCAATATGGATACACCTCTTACTCCTGCCATGAAGGGAAGAAGGTCAATGGTTGCATATTTTACTGAAACACCTATAGAAGTACTTCAGAAAGAACGTAATCAGGTGCTTTCATGCAGCAAAGAGGATATACGTAAGACAGCAGATGTAATTCGTACAGTTGTATCAAAGGAAAGTATGTGCGTTATAGGTAATGAAAAGCACATAAAAGAAGAAGGTCAGTTATTTGAGAGTATAAAGACATTATCATAGTATCGATATAAAGACATAATGTTACTGCAAACGTGTGGCACGGTTTGTCATAATAACTTTTAACGGATATATCATAGAAAGAACGGAGCGCATCAGATGAAAAAAATTAAATCAGGTTTTGTAACATTAATCGGACGTCCCAATGTAGGAAAGTCAACTCTTATGAACAGGCTTATAGGACAAAAGATTGCTATTACTTCCAATAAGCCACAGACTACAAGAAACCGTATACAGACAGTTTATACATGTAAAGAAGGCCAGATAATATTCCTTGATACACCGGGTATTCACAAGGCGAAGAATAAACTTGGTGAATACATGGTAGCTGTTGCAGAAAGAACACTTCGTGAAGTAGATGTAATACTGTGGCTTGTTGAACCGACTACATTTATCGGAGCAGGTGAACGTCATATCGCAGAGCAGCTTAAGAATATAGATACTCCTGTGATACTTGTTATTAATAAGATTGATACCGTATCAAAAGCAGATATTCTTACATTTATAGATACGTATAAGGATCTCCTTGATTTTAAGGAGATAATACCGGTATCTGCACTTAAAGGTGAAAATACAGATGACCTTTTATCATCCATATTTAATTATCTTGACGAAGGACCATGCTATTATGATGAGGATACAATAACAGACCAGCCTGAAAGACAGATTGTAGCAGAGTTAATAAGAGAAAAGGCTTTGCGTAATCTTAGCGATGAAGTCCCACATGGAGTGGCAGTGGCAATTGACAGCATGAAGGAAAGAAGCAGTGGCAATATTATAGATATAGATGCTACCATAGTCTGTGAAAGAAGTTCTCACAAAGGAATAATCATAGGCAAGCAGGGCAGTATGCTCAAAAAGATAGGAACTGATGCCAGACATGATATAGAGGCACTTCTTGACTGCAAGGTAAATCTTAAGCTTTGGGTGAAGGTTAAGAAGGACTGGCGTGACAGTGATTTTCTTATAAAGAATTTCGGATATGATAAGAAGATGGATATTGATATGTAATAAACCATAAAATCCCAAGTATAGTCTGAACATTGATTACGTACCATATTATTAGATATAAAATCGTTATTGTCCAAAGTGAAATTATAGTTACTGTACAAACGCAATATTGACACTTGCTGTCAAGCTATCTGTAAATGAGTAAATTATGCATGGGGCTATAATCGGTACTGACAATAACATACATTCTAAGAGAAAGGTATGGTGTATCTATGGATAATGCTGAGCTGTGGGATCGGTTTGCCATGAGTGGCAGAGTGGAGGATTACTTGAAGTACCGTATAAACAATACATCTGATTATCAGGATGAGAAAGAAACTTCGTTTGATGGAGGCAGTGAATATGGGAGATGTGATAACACTTACAGGAATGATTCTTGTTGCAGCTCCAATAAAGGAATACGATAAAAGAATAGAACTGCTGACTAAAGAACGTGGCAGAATATCAGCATTTGCACAGGGCGCAAGAAAGCAAAACAGCGCCCTGTCTGCATGTACCATTCCTTTTACATTTGGAGAATTTCAGTTATATGAAGGAAGAAGCTCTTATAATCTGCAGTCGGCTGTCATATCAGATTATTTTGGTGAGATTGCGCAGGATTATGATGCACTCTGCTATGCATCATATTTTGCAGAAGTAGCTCAGTATCTTTCAAGAGAAAATATAGAGGCAGGCAACGAATTAAACCTGATATACATAACACTTAAAGCGATAATTGCGGGAAAAGTTCCCTTAAAGCTTATAAAGATAATATATGAGATGCGTTATCTAGCTCTTGAAGGTGAAGGTATAGAGTTATTTACATGTCTTCGCTGTGGAACAGAAGAGGCATATGATGTATATATGAGAGAAGGTGGACTGATATGTGCCGACTGTGCATCAAAAGACAAAAATCTTATAAATGAATATCCTATAAGATTAAGCCATGATGCAAGATATACTTTGCAGTATATCCTTTCAAGCAGGGTAGAGAAACTATATACGTTTACTGTATCTGATGAGGTGCTGGAAGAATTACAACACTTCATGAAGCGCTATCTTGCAAGATATATGCCGCATAGGTTTAAGACGTTGGATTTTATAGTTTAATTCCCTTCTTAGGATAACAAAATCCTAAGAAATCTTCCCACCTGCGGCGGGCCCCTTCTTAGGATAACAGATCCTAAGAAATCTTCCCACCTGCGGCGGGCCCCTTCTTAGGATAACACTTGCAATATGGTGGCAGTAATGGTATATTTTTGATTTATAGGAAATTAAAAGCATAATTAATAAAAGTACTCGGAGGTATTATAATGGAAAAGACAATGGATAAAATGGTGGCACTGGCAAAGGCCAGAGGTTTTATATATCCCGGCTCAGAGATTTATGGCGGACTTGCTAATACATGGGATTATGGTAATCTCGGTGTAGAGCTTAAGAATAATGTTAAGCAGGCATGGTGGAAAACATTCG
>JALERT010000178.1 GCA_022764445.1 Lachnospiraceae bacterium
GAAAAACTTAATTAGAAGCTTGACAAAAGATAAGGTTTTCCAATAAAGTAAATAGATGCAGGCACTTCCTTGCATTTGAATATATTAATATGGAGGCTCATTATGTTTAAAATTTTAAAGAAAGAGTATCTTGCCAATAATATCTGGCTTATGGATATAGAAGCTCCTAGAGTAGCAAAATCCTGCCAGCCTGGACAGTTTGTAATCGTTAAGACTGATGAAAAGGGAGAAAGAATTCCTCTTACAGTTTGTGATTACGATAGAGAAAAAGGTACTGTAACTATTGTATTTCAGACGGTAGGTGCATCTACATATGAAATGGCTGAATATGAGGTTGGAGATTCATTTATGGACTTCGTAGGACCTCTTGGATGTGCATCAGAGCTTATAAGTATGCCAATAGAAGAACTCAAGAAAGAAAGCATTCTCTTTGTATGCGGTGGTGTAGGTACAGCTCCTGTTTATCCTCAGGTTAAGTGGATGAAGAATCATGGAATTGATGTAGATGTTATAATCGGAGCTCGTACAAAAGATATTATGATACTTGAAGATGCAATGCGTGAGGTTGCAGGCAATCTTTATATTGCAACTGATGATGGTTCATATGGTTTCAAGGGTAACGGCTGTGACCAGATTAATGAACTTGTTAAGAATCAGGGCAAGAAATATACAAGAGTTGTTGCTATCGGACCAATGATAATGATGAAGTTCGTTTCACTTCTTACTAAGGAACTTAATATCCCTACTATAGTAAGTATGAATCCAATCATGGTTGATGGTACAGGTATGTGTGGTGCATGTCGTCTTAAAGTTGGAGATGAGATTAAGTTTGCATGCGTAGATGGTCCTGAATTTGATGGTCATCTTGTAGACTTTGATCAGGCTATGCGCCGTCAGAGAATGTACAAGACAGAAGAAGGAAGAGCAATGCTTAAGCGTGAAGAGGGAGATACACATCATGGCGGATGTGGTCACTGCAATTCATAATTTGTCATGAGGAGGGACCCATCGAAGATGGGAAGAGTCCTTATGACCTGCGCAGATGCAGGCAAACGAAGTTTGCATAGATTGCATCTGCTACCATAATTTGTCATAAGGCATCTGCTAATTATAAAGAGTAACAGACAGAATAACAAGCAAGCTTGAATCCTTGCTGTTACTTTTATGGCTGAACTGTTACTATAAAGAAACAAAATATATAAATGTCTGTTTACATATAGACAAAAGAAAGGAAAGAATCATGGAAGTTGATGTATTAAAGAGAATTCCTGTACGTGAGCAGGATCCTAAGGTTCGTGCTACCAATTTTGAAGAGGTTTGTCTTGGATATAATAAAGAAGAGGCAATGGCAGAGGCATCAAGATGTCTTCAGTGTAAGAATCCACAGTGTGTTAAGGGATGTCCTGTCAATATAGATATACCTGGTTTTATCAAGGAAGTTGCTGATGGTAATGTTGAAGATGCATATCATGTAATTAATAAATATTCTGCACTTCCTGCTGTATGTGGTCGTGTATGTCCACAGGAAAGCCAGTGTGAGTCAAAGTGTATACGTGGTATCAAGGGGGATGCAGTTTCTATCGGTAAGTTAGAGCGTTTCGTAGCAGATACTGCAAGAGAAAATGGAATTAAACCTGTTCCGGCAGAGTCAATGAATGGAAAGAAAGTTGCCGTAATAGGTTCAGGCCCTGCAGGTCTTACATGTGCAGGTGACCTTGCCAAACTTGGTTATGATGTAACTATATTTGAAGCTCTTCACAAAGCAGGTGGTGTATTATCTTATGGTATACCAGAGTTTCGTCTTCCAAAGAGCAAGGTAGTAGACAGTGAAGTTGAGAATGTAAAATCACTTGGTGTTAAGATTGAAACAAACGTTGTAATCGGAAAGTCTATAACAATAGATGAGCTTTTAAATGAAGAAGGCTTCGATGCTGTATTTATCGGTTCAGGTGCAGGTCTTCCTAGATTTATGGGAATACCTGGAGAGAATGCAAACGGTGTATTCTCTGCAAATGAGTATCTTACAAGAAGCAACCTTATGAAAGCATTTGACGAAAATTATGATACACCTATTGCAGCCGGTAAGAAAGTAGCTGTAGTCGGTGGTGGTAACGTAGCAATGGATGCTGCAAGAACAGCCCTCAGACTTGGTGCTGACGTACATATCGTTTACCGTCGTAGTGAAGCTGAGCTTCCTGCACGTGTTGAAGAAGTACATCATGCAAAAGAAGAGGGAATAAAGTTTGATCTTCTTACTAACCCTGTTGAGATCCTTGAAGACGAAGATGGTTCTGTAAAGGGTATGAAGTGCATCCGCATGGAGCTTGGTGAACCTGATGAGTCAGGTCGTAGAAGACCTGTTGAGATTGAGGGTTCAGAGTTCGTACTTGATGTTGATACAGTTATCATGTCTCTTGGTACAAGCCCTAATCCACTTATCTCTTCAACTACAGAAGGTCTTGATATCAATAAGAGAAAATGTATAGTTGCTGAGGAAGAGAATGGAAAGACATCTAAAGCTGCCGTATATGCAGGTGGAGATGCCGTTACAGGTGCTGCTACAGTTATCCTTGCAATGGGTGCAGGTAAAGCAGCAGCAAAGGGAATACATGAATTTCTTAGTAAATAATATCTAATATGTACTAAATAAAAGTTGTGGGTTAATCATGAATAATCGTTAGATTATATATGTGATTAATGCCACAGCTTTTTTGTTTTATTATATTTAGAATATATATGTGATGTTAAAATATCGCTTAATGAGATGCAAAAGTTAACTAAAGTTTTTGTCTATATTATGCAGAGAGTACGCAAAATACGATAAATAAAGGGCGCGCAGAGTTTTTGTGGATAAAAAATTATGCATATCATATAAAAAATAATGATGACAATATACAAAATAAATAAATCAGGATGCACTAAAAGGGTGAAATCGTGGCAGTGATTATCTATTTTGTTATTTTCGGATATAATAAATGGTTAATAAGTTACATTGTTAGTTCTAAATTTATCTGTTAGTCTATTTATATAGAAAATCTCTTTACAGGATTCTAGAAGTATCTAATATTAAGAAAAATGTAGATGACCCCCAAATTCTACAGTATTTCTTATTCACATGAATTTTCAAAATTATATTTAACAGTTAATAATATATCAAGCTCTTTCGAGCAGATTTCCCCAAAGATATGGAAAAGAAATGAAAATATCTGTATAGATAAAGCAACATTATTGAGGAAAAGGTTATCACAGATATCAAAGTAAAGAGATTTTCTAAAATACAAATGAAAGGTTGTGTTTGATGCAGAAAATTTTAAATTATAATGAATTTAAGGAGGTTATCAGAAAAAGAATTCAAGAAAGATTTGATGATGATACTGAAATCGAGATTAATAAAGTTATAAAAAATAATTCACAGGAGTTAGACAGTCTTGTAATACTAAGACCAGGCTACTCTGTTTCGCCCAATTTTTACCTGAAGTTTTATTATGAAAATTATATAAAAGGTGAGAATTTACAAAGCATAGTTGATTCAATCATAAGGAAATACAATGAGTCAAATAATGACATAGGAAGAATGAATCTGGATATGTCGTATAGTAACTGCTGTGACAGGATAACATTCAGACTTGTATCAAAAGAAAAAAATACTGGTCTTTTAGAATCTATACCATATATTCCTTTTCTTGATATGGTAATTATTTTCTATTGTGTTGTTGTAATAGATGATGGAGGTATAGCATCTGTCAGGGTAAGCAATTATATGATGGATGAGTGGGAAATTGATATCAAACAGCTATTTTGTCTTGCAAAAATTAATACCATAAAACTGTTCCCTAAGAAACTTTACAGTCTTGAATCAATGATAAGAAATATGCTTTATCGTGATGGTGATGACAAAGAATTAGACGATTATTTTGAATCAGATAAATCATTTATAAGGGATATGACACCACTTGTCGTAACGAATTCTAACGGTATTAATGGTGCATCAGTAATATTATATCCTGATACACTTAAAGAAGTATCAGAAGTTCTTGGAGGTGATTTTTATATACTGCCAAGCAGCATACACGAAGTGCTTGCAATTAGGGATACAGGAGAATTTCAAAGTAACGAACTGGAAAATATGGTGAAGGAGGTAAATGAAAGCTGTGTTCTTCCTGAAGAAGTATTATCGGATCATGTATATCATTACTCAGAAGGATTAGACAGGATTGAGATAGTTAATGTCAGTTAGTTGTCTTTGTAGTATATGGAGTTTATTCGTTACTGTAGCACCGTAGGTGTGTACAGTAACGAGACACATGATCCAAAGGAGGAGTAATATTCTCCTCCTTGACCTAAAAAAAACGTTATGATATAATTCCATTGCTGTGCGTTTGTGGTTCTTAAACTTAAAAAAGTAAATATTTAAGATTAAGATACTATTTAATGTTCAGTAAGCATCTGTAGCTCAGTGGATAGAGCAGTGGTTTCCGGAACCATGTGCCGGGGGTTCGAGTCCCTTCAGATGCGTTTGCCGTTGTATAATTTAATAATAAATTGAAAGGAAGTGCGCACCTGATGCGATTTAAATATAAGATATATATAATAGTCTTTACAGTTTTAATTATGTTTATAGGCTTAGGAACATTTTCATTAATAGCACCATCTATCGAATTTTCATCTGAAAATGAGGTTAATACAGGCGTTAAGGAAGAAGATAAGAAGCCGGTTGCTACAGAGAAGAATAATACAGAAGAAATTACAGAGCTCATAAAGGGATACTTTAGTGCAAAGCAGAAGGTTGATATGAATGCAATTGCATCATATGTAAGTGATTCTACTAAGATAGAAGAAAAACGCCTTATGGCAGAAGCTGAGTATATAGAAGATTATAGAAATATAGCGTGTACTATAAAAAAGGCATCAGAAGAGGGTGCTTACAGAGTATATGTATACTATGATGTTAAGGTATATGATATAGAAACACTTATACCATCTCTTGTTGCATTTTATGTTAAGTCTGATAATTATGGTAGTTATAAGATATATCTCGGAGAAATTACTCCGGCTGAACAGGAATCTATAGACAAACTCGATGAGAGTGATGATGTTAAAGAGATGAAAGAGTCGGTACAAAAGAACTTAGAGAGTCTTATAAGTACAGATTCGAATGTTAAGAAATTTTATGAAAAGCTTGAAGAGACAGATTCATCCAATGAATCAAAAGAAAATAATACAGATATTGATAAAGAAGGTTCAAAGTCGAATACTAAATCAAAATCTAAATAGAACAAAAGGTGATCCTCTGGGTCACCTTTTGTAAATTGAAAATGAGATTAAATATAGTTGACATTTTTAATGTTATTGGAGGTAAGTATGTCTGATTCATATAAAGGTAATAATCTAGTAAGGATAAATAAGTTTTTAAGTGAAGCAGGAGTCTGCTCCAGGAGAGAGGCAGACAGGCTTATTGAAAAGGGAAGCGTATGTATAGATGGAAGGATAGCTGTACAGGGTGATAAAGTAAAAGAAGGGCAGAAAGTTACCGTCAATGGTAAAAGTATATCGAAAGAGGAGGAAGAAATCTTCCTTGCTTTTTATAAACCTAAGGGAATAGTATGTACAACTGCCGAAAAGGAGAATGGTGAGAAAGTAAAAAATGTTGTTGATTATATAGGGTATAAAAAAAGAATATATCCAATAGGGCGACTTGACCAGGCTTCAGAAGGTCTTCTTCTTATGACAAATCAGGGTGACATTATGGAAAAGATTTTAAGAAGCAGATATAATCATGAGAAAGAGTATTTTGTAAAAGTAGATCGTAAATTAGATGACAAATTTATAAAAGGAATGTCATCAGGTGTACCTATTCTCGATACTGTCACAAAGCCTTGTAAGATATGGAAAGAAGATGATTACAGCTTCCACATTATATTAACCCAGGGACTTAACCGCCAGATAAGAAGAATGTGTGAATACTTTGGTTATCGTGTTGTATATCTTAGACGTGACAGGATAATGAATATAAAACTTGATGGTTTAAAAAAAGGTAGATACCGTCAGCTTACACAGAAAGAAATAAGTGAATTAAAAAGGCAATTATAATTATAAAAGTTGTATTGTAACAGTTCAGCTTTCCATTCACAACATTCATAAAACATGCCAGCAGTTTTTATATTTAAAAATAGTATTGTTATGAACTACTGTCAGTTGCTGCGTTGCAGTTTAAGTTTTATTCATTTCGAGAATGAAAGGCTGTTCTAGCATATAAATAACAGACAGAGTATTAAGAAAAGGGGAATAATATGGAAGAAAAAATTTCTAGAATGAAAGAACTTATAGATATATTAAATAAAGCATCAGAAGTTTATTATCAGGGTAAGGACGAAATAATGAGTAACTTTGAATACGATAAGCTTTATGATGAACTTTCAGCTCTTGAAAAAGAAGAAGGTGTGGTAATGGCAGGAAGTCCTACACAGCGTGTAGGATATGAAGTTTTAAGTGAACTGCCTAAAGAAAATCATCCATCGCCAATGCTTTCACTTGATAAGACAAAGGATGTATCTGCTTTAGCTGCATGGCTGGGGGATAAAGAGGGACTTCTTTCATGGAAGATGGATGGATTGACTATCGTTCTTACTTATGATGATGGTAAGATTACAAAGGCTGTTACAAGAGGTAACGGACAGACAGGTGAAGTTATAACCAATAATGCAAAAGTATTTAAAAATATACCACTTAATGTACCATTTAAGGGACACATGGTTCTTCGTGGTGAAGCAGTAATATCTTATTCGGAATTTAAAAGGATTAACGCTCTTTTGTCTGAAGAAGAGCAGTATAAAAACCCAAGAAATCTCTGCAGTGGTTCTGTAAGACAGTTAAATAATGAAATTACTGCCAGAAGAAATGTTGAATTTTATGCATTTGCACTTGTAGAGGCAGAAGGAGAAGATTTTAATAATTCACAGGAATGTAAAATGAAATTCATGGAAAAACAGGGATTTCAGGTAGTCGAATATAAGAGGGTTACATCAAAGACAGTTCCTGAAGAAGTAAAGAATTTTGCAGAAAAGATAACATCAAATGATTTTCCGTCAGATGGTCTGGTCCTTCTTTTTGATGACATTGCATATGGAGATTCTCTTGGAAGAACAGCCAAATTTCCACGAAATGCCATTGCATTTAAATGGGCAGATGAAACAGCTGATACGAAACTTTTAGATGTTGAGTGGAGTGCGTCAAGGACAGGACTTATTAATCCGATAGCTGTATTTGAACCCGTAGAATTAGAAGGAACTACAGTAAGTCGTGCAAGTGTTCACAATTTAAGTATCGTAAAGCAGTTAAAGCTTGGGGTTGGTGATACTGTAAGAGTTTATAAAGCGAATATGATAATACCACAGATTGCAGAAAATCTTACTATGAGTGACAGTCTTATAATACCTGATAGGTGTCCTGTATGTGGTGAACCTACATCTGTTCATGAAGAAAATGGTGTATCCGTACTTATGTGTGACAACCCTATGTGTCTTGCTAAGAAAATAAAATCAATATCTCATTTTGTAAGTCGTGATGCCATGAATATAGACGGTATGTCTGAAGCAACGATAGAAAAGTTTATAGCACATGGAATACTTCATGAGCTGGCAGACATATTCAGATTGGAAAATCATAAAGATACCATCGTAAATATGGAAGGTTTTGGCGAAAAATCATATGAAAAACTGGAGAATGCTGCTAACAAGGCAAAACATACAACAGTGGCAAAGTTTATATACAGTCTTGGTGTACCAAATATTGGACTTTCCAATGCAAAAATGATATGCAGATCATTTGACAATGACATTGAAAGAATACGAAATGCAACAGCAGAGGAGCTTGTAGAGATTGATGGCGTAGGAGAAGTTATAGCAGAATCATTTGTCTCATTTTTTAATGAAAAGGCTGTCAACGATATAGTAGATGAACTCCTTGAGATAATAGAATTTGAAAATGAAGAAATAAGCAATGAACAGGAAGACATGGCTGGAATTAACTTTGTAATTACAGGATCGGTCAATCACTTTGCCAATAGAAATGAAGTTAAAGCGCTTATTGAGAAGAGGGGCGGTAAGGTTACAGGAAGTGTCACTTCAAAGACTAATTATCTTATTAACAATGATAACATGTCATCTTCTACAAAGAACAAAAAGGCTAAGGAATTAAATATACCAATAATAACAGAAGATGAATTTATAAATATGTATGGTATTGAACTTTAAAAAATTACATTAATGCGTTATAATCGTATGATGGGTGTGGGTTCTAAAAAAATGTGTTGTATTTACATCATTGTATCAATGCAAAAATATAAAGAAAAGGGGCGCTATTATGCCAATAAAAGTAAAAAATAATCTTCCCGCAAAGAAGATTATGGAGAAAGAAAATATATTTATGATGGATGAGGAGAGAGCTGTATCGCAGGATATAAGACCTCTTTATATCGCCATTCTTAATCTTATGCCACTTAAAGAGGAGACGGAAGTACAACTTTTAAGAAGCCTGTCCAATACACCTCTTCAGCTGGTTATTACATTTCTTACAACTGCAACATATACAGGGAAAAATACACCTGAAAGCCATCTTAATGAGTTTTATAAAACATACGATGAGGTCAAAGACAGAAAGTTTGATGGTCTTATAATAACAGGTGCACCTATTGAGCATATGGAATTTGAAGATGTTCAGTACTGGGATGAGCTTACAAAGATAATGGAATGGTCAAAGACAAACGTAACATCAACGCTTCACGTATGCTGGGGAGCACAGGCAGGTCTTTATTATCACTATGGAATTCATAAATATATGCTTCCAAAGAAGATATCCGGTGTATATGAGCATCATGTGCACCATCGTAAAGTGCCACTTCTTAGAGGTTTTGATGATGTATTTTATGCACCACATTCACGTCATACAGGTGTTAACCATGATGAGATTGCTGCATGTAAGGAGCTGACTGTACTTGCTGATTCAGACGAAGCGGGAGAACTTATACTTCTTTCTTCTGACAATAAGCAGGTATTTGTGCTTGGTCATCTGGAATATGACAGACTTACACTTGATTCAGAGTACAAAAGAGATCTTAAGAGGGGACTTAATCCAGATATACCGGTTAATTATTATCCTGATGACGATCCTACAAAGAAGCCACTCCTTAGATGGCGAGGAGCTTCCAATGCAATGTACTCTAACTGGGTGAATTACTATGTTTACCAGAATACACCGTATGAGTGGGAGTAAATGACGTGAATATGCGGTAAAATAGCTGATTTGCAGAAATAAAAAAAATTATAAAATTCTATAAAAACTAATGTATTTTAATGGCAAAAGTGTGTAGTAAATGTGTAGTATAAAATTAAAAAGTGTGTAGTACAATCAATTAAACACAGAGTCACTATATGACACAAATATGAGAAGAACGTGGGAATGTTCTTCTCTTTTTTATATAAAATAAATATTGAAATTAGAAATTTCCAAGCTAACCGATTTGATACCCCCTACCCTCAGAAATGTACTCTCGGAATCTCTCTTGCACCTGCTTTTGCGGTTGATTTTCCTTCGATTTCTCAAAAGTTTTGCGCAAGTTATATACGTACATATAATATTGACAAAATAACGCACATATAACATAATGATTACAGTTAAGAAAGGCAAGGCTTAACGAAAAGGAGGTTTTAGAAATGGATGTTTTAGAGATGACAGAGAAAGAGCAAATTGCTATACTGATTGACCAGTACACAGATTAACAGAGAATAAAAGCAGCAGAAAACAAGGAAAAGAAAATTGAATACCAGATTAAAGCTACAAAGGCAAAACTTGAAGCAATGGGAATTGTAACCGAAGACTTGAATATTTAAAACAACGGAGTGGCAAGCGGGGAAAGAAGTGAAAATAATGGAAATAAGGTACACTAAAAAAGCGGCGAAATATATAAATGCTTTAGATAGGCCGACAAAACAAAGAATTAAGTCAGCTATTGAGGGTTTAACTTTTGAACCGCCAAAAGGTGATATAAAAACCATGCAGGGTTTTACAGATGGAAGAAAAAGACTTAGGGTTGGAAAGTATAGAATAATATATAGTTATTTACCTGATGGTGAGATTGTGGTGTTATATATTATGAATATAGATACAAGAGGAGACATATATAAATAAATTCTATGATATTGGAAGGAGTGGTTTAATATGAGTACTGCAACAAAAGAAGCTATTGATTTGATGGAAATATTGCCAGAAAGCGAACAGAATTTTGCTCTTGAATTTATTAAAAAATTGGTTCTTGCTTGGGATCCTGATTTTACAAAGCTGACACCGGCAGAAAGAGCAAGCCTTGAAGAAGCAATTGCAGATGAAGAAACAGTTTTGCATGATGATATTAACTGGGATTGATGGGAAAATTGTATATGCATAACAATTATTAGTTGCCATTATAGAGATATAGTGGCAACTATTTTTGATTGTTCCAGAAAGAAAATATTTTGTTAAAATATGACAAAATAAATGTATATCTTTTGGAGCACTTACGACCGGGAGAGATATTTGTACTATTGTAAAAGAACTTCATACGCTGGATAATCCCATTATACATAGAGATATCAAACCGTCAAATGTTATGGTTAATAGTGATTTGGAAGTGTTTTTATTGGATGTTAATGTGGCAAAATAGTATAAACCTGAGGAAAAAGAAGAAAAGGCCGCAGGAGATATTACGTCGGCTGTTAAATGTCACAATATTTAACAGCCATATATTTCAATGTATTTCAGCTTGCTATGGTTGTCAGGAATTATATGATTGCTTGGTGTGAAGATTTAAAGACGTTAAAATTATTTATACAATCTCATACACTTCCTGAAACGGAATATATATTAAAAAAGTTAGGGGGTGATTGGTATTATATTGGTTGGAAGTAATAAGATGTATTATATTATCGGAATTTTAGAAGGTGCTGCAATACCAGAGGAAGAACCGAATGAGGAAACTATAGAAGCCATGAGAGAATTAGAAAATGGTAGTAATATAATATGCAAAATTTAGTAGAACTAGTACAACAAAAAATAAATAACTAGCTATATTGTGAGTTCTATGCTATACTGGTATTATCAAGAAGAAAGAGGTACCAGTATGGCATACGCAAAAGCAATTGAATTAAACTCTGATGATGTTGAATATCTCCAGTCCC
>JALERT010000216.1 GCA_022764445.1 Lachnospiraceae bacterium
AATAGCTCCCTTCATTCCCTTTGCACCTTCTGTAAGTACAAGTTCTGCACCATACGCTTTCAAAAGATTTCTCCTTTCTACGCTCATGGTATCAGGAAGTGTCAGTATTGCTTTATATCCCTTTGCTGCTGCAACAGCCGCAAGACCAATACCTGTATTTCCACTTGTAGGTTCAATAATCGTAGCACCCGGTTTTAATAATCCTTTTTTCTCTGCATCCTCGATCATTGCTAATGCAATGCGGTCCTTAACAGAACCTGCCGGATTCAGATACTCTAATTTTCCAAGTATAGTTGCCTCTGTAATTCCCTTTTTCTCTGAATACCTGTTTAACTTTAAAATAGGTGTTTCTCCAATTAACTCCAATGCACTTTCTTTAATCTCGCTCATGTTTTTACCCTCCTCTTATCATTTTTCTTTTATCTATCCTCAATTGGAACTTTCTTCCTCGTTTGGATTGATTAAATATTATCACACAGCAGTCAGTTTGAAAATTTCGCAAGAATTATCGTCGATGATAAGTTTTACTTATCGCACTTTTATTCTATAGAACAAAATTTCTTATTAAATGAAAAAAGGGGCTTATTTTAGGCCCCTTCCTTATATTTCTGAAGTTCTTCTATATATGCTTTTCCTATATCACTTATTTTATGATTCTTCCTGATTATATAACCGATTGTCAACGGATCTTCTTCCTTCAGTTTAATTGCAACAAACTCATCTTTAAATGTTATGCTGTCTGTCATAATGCCTGTTCCGATGGAATACCCGTTTAGCTGTGCCATAATTTCCGCAGATGTTGCCCTGTCGTTAGATTTAATCAGCTTATCAAATTCATAATCACCCAATGCTTCCTCAGATAAATAAAACTCACTGTCGCTGCTTTGATCAAAGCTTACACAGGGATATTCCTTAAGTTCATCCAGAGAAATCTCTTTTTTTTCAGTTAATGGATGACCTTTCCAGACATATGCATATGTATTGCGCACCATTAAAGGATAAAATTCCAGACCATATTCCCTGAATAATTTCTTCATTATATTTTTGTTACTTTTTGAGTATGAAATAATACCTATTTCACTTTTTAATTTTTTTACATCCGAAAGAACCCCGTCTGTTTTTGTCTCACGAACTGTGTAGACATACTTGTCCGTCTTATATTCCTTTATCACATTTACAAAAGTATGCACCGCAAATACATAATGCTGCATGGATACAGAAAAATGCTTTTTATCCTTATCCGATCCGCCGAGGCTTTCTGCAAATTTTATCATCCTTACACGTTCAAGTATCTGTAATGCATGCTCTTCCGTATCTACATTAAATGTAATCATAGAGCCAAAGCCCCTTGCCTGTCTTTTAATAATCTCATATCCCGGATGATCAGGAAATCCTGGATAATATACCTTTTTTACAATTTGCTGCTTCTTAAGCCAGTTTGCTATCTGAATTGCATTATCCTGTGACTTTTCCATACGTACCCCAAGTGTTTTAATCCCCCTTAAAATCAGCCAGCTGTCAAAAGGAGAAAGTCCTGCCCCTATTGTATTTACAAGGAATGTCAGTTTTTCGCTTATCTCTTCATTATTTGTAATGATAAATCCTGCAAGTGTATCATTATGTCCTCCAAGAAACTTTGTTCCACTATGAATAACAATATCTGCACCAAACTTCAAAGGATTTTGAAAATAAGGTGAAAGAAATGTATTATCTACTATCAGATATAAGTTGTGCTTCTTCGCTATTGACGAAATATATGAAATATCCGATATATTCATCATCGGATTGGTAGGTGTCTCGATATATATAGCTCTCGTATTTTCTTTTATTGCTCCCTCTATATCACCCTTAGAACAGTCAATATATGTAAAATCATAATTATTCTTTTTCAAAACATTATCAAATAATCGTATACTCCCACCATATAGATCTTCCTCAATTATAAAATGATCGCCCGGTTTGAAAATATCCATCAAAAGTGTGACTGCTGCCATACCCGAAGACAATGCAAACGCCGCAGTTGCCCCTTCTAACTCTGCAACCACCTTTTCAAGATGATTTCTTGTTGGATTTTTCAGTCTGCTATAATCATATCCTGTACTTTTTCCAACTCCCGGATGTGCATACGTTGCTGTCTGATATATTGGGAAACTTATTGCTCCGTAATTATCTGTCCTGCCTTCCGTTTCTTCTAAGTGAATACACTTTGTATCTAGTCCTCTTTCCATATATACCACCCCTGTTAATTATATTTATCATATATTTTTAATAGGATTTTATCATATAAAAAATTATTTTAATAATTTGAATTTTTTATTAGTATATATAGGAAAAAACTATAACAGACAATTTAAAGTCACATCGGCTTACACTGTTCACCGAGCCATTCCCTCTCATCTTCTTCAAGATATCCAGCAATCTTATCATATACATTCTTATGATACTCATTGAGAAGCATACGTTCTTCTTCACTCATCTGTGAAATGTCTATGGCATCTCTGTCAAATGGTACAAATGTCAATTGTTCAAATCCCATAAACTGACCAAATTCCGTCTTTTCCTTCTTAACACAAAGTATAAGATTTTCCAGACGGATGCCAAACTTTCCCTCAAGATAAATTCCAGGTTCATCAGATGTTATCATGCCTTCTTCAAGCACTTCATTTTCTCCGGGTAAAGGAATAATCCTGTATCTGAATGCATTTGGAGCTTCGTGTACATTAAGGAGATAACCTACACCATGACCTGTGCCATGATTGAAGTCACATCCCATGTCCCACAGCGGTTTCCTCGCTATATAATCAAGTGCAACACCGGAGCAGCCATATTTAAAATGTGCCGCACAAAGATTAAGATTGCCCCGAAGTACTGATGTATAATACTTCTTCTGCTCATCAGTTGCTTCACCAAGCATTATTGTTCTTGTTATGTCTGTCGTTCCTTCAAGATAATGACCGCCTGTATCGACAAGTAAAAAATTATCAGGCTTAATCTCTGCATCTGTATCCTTTGTAGCAGAGTAATGAACTATCGCACCATGCTCAGCGTAACCGGCTATAGTATCAAAGCTTGGTCCTACATAATGTTCACCTTTACTCCTTATCTCTTCAAGTTTCTCAGATACACTTATCTCCGTCATAGGTATCTTTCCGACATTTTTCTTAAGCCAGTATATAAATTTTGTAACGGCTACACCATCCTTTATATGCGCAGCCCTCTCATTTGCAACTTCTGTCTTATTCTTTACAGCCTTCCATTTCATAGTTGGATTCACTTCATTTATTACATCCACATCTTCAGGTATAGCTTCTATAACCGCATAATTAACTATACCCTTGTCAAGCATTACACGGCTGCCCTTCTTAAATTTCCCGACAAAATCATATATTTCATTATATTCCCTGAATCTTACACCAACTCCGGCAAGTTCATTTTTAACATCTTCATTAAATGCAGACTCATCAGCGAAAATAATTATTTCATTCATTCCTGCAACGAGATACGACATGACTACAGGATTACAATGTATATCATTACCTCTTATATTAAGAAGCCATGCTATATCATCAAGTGAAGTAAGCACATGATAATCAGCCCGCTTACTCTTCATGTATTCCCTAAGCTTTTTTATCTTATCTTCGCGACCTTCACCTGCGTATTTTACATCAAGACACATAACAGGCTCAGACTTAAGTACAGGTCTTTCATCCCATATATCACCAACTAGATCAACATCACTTACGATACGTCCATTTACACCTGCAATGCTTTCTTTCATATCTGCTGCCCATGTAAAAGATACACATCTTCCATCAAATCCAAGTACCTTACTTTTTTTTTCTCCGCCTTCTTCATCCGAACGCATCTTATCTGTTATAAACTGCTTTATACTGGGTACTCCCTCAAGACCATTTTTGTATAATGTGATACCTGTATCCTTAAGCTGATTCTCTGCCTGTATAAAGTATCTTCCGTCGGTCCAAAGACCTGCCTCCCTGTCAGTTACAACGACAGTTCCCGCAGATCCTGTAAAACCTGATATATATTCTCTGCATTTAAAGAAATCGCCAACGTACTCTGAGTTATGGTAATCATTGGTAGGTATATAATACACATCTATACCCTTCTTTTTCATGCAGCTTCTAAGCTTATCCAGTTTTTCGCTGATATTCATAGTATCCCCCTATCTATTTGAATGTTCTCTCGCAGTCTCTCTTACACCTGCTTTTGCGGCTGATTTTCAGTCTGCTGCGTTGTTACCAAACTGCTAAAAAACTATTGCTGTACTAGTAAATTACTGAGTTTAGCAAACTGTTCAAGTGTAAGTGCTTCTCCTCGTATAGTTGGAGCAACTCCCATCTCATCAAGGGCTGCAACAACCTGTTCTTTATTAAAATTAAGATCAGGTGCATTATTGATTCCATTTTGCAGAGTCTTACGCCTCTGATTAAATGATGCCCTTATGAGCTTAAACATAAGTTTTTCATCATCTACGTCAACAGGAGCTTTTTCATGACATGTAAGACGTATAACAGCCGAACCGACATTAGGTCGTGGCATAAAACAGTTAGGTGGAACATTAGCAACTATCTCTGCCTTTGAATAATACTGAACTGCCAGGGAAAGAGCCCCATAATCCTTAGTTCCAGGACCGGACTGCATCCTGTCTGCTACCTCTTTCTGAACCATAACTGTAATACTTTCAAGTGGAACATGACTCTCGAAAAGTCCCATGATAATAGGTGTCGTTATATAATAAGGAAGGTTTGCAACTACTTTTATAGGTTTGTTGTCATTATGTTCTTTTGCAACCTTAGCTATATCAAGTTTAAGTATATCCTCATTAACAACGGTTACATTGTCATATGCGGCCAGTGTTTCACCAAGTATTGGAATAAGATTATTATCTATCTCAACTGCCATAACTTCTCTTGCATTTTCGCAAAGATACTGTGTCATTGTCCCAATTCCCGGACCAATCTCCAATACGAAATCATCCTTAGTAATACCTGCTGACTCTATTATTTTCTCCAAAACATGAGTATCTATGAGAAAGTTTTGTCCGAATTTTTTTTGAAATTTAAAGTTATATTTTTGTAAAATCTCGATTGTATTTTGTGGAATTCCCAGTGTCGCCATATATCCTCCATTTCTAACTTAACAAATCAACCATAACAATGCTGTTTTCAGTCTGAAAGACCACCATCATCGGGGTTCTAAATGTAAACTACAGGTTGTATTGCCTATTTTTCTTTTTCGTATACTCTTCTTAAAACTCATCGCTCAACAAAAAATCTGCAATATGCATAGTCTGAATCCCCTTATAATTTCCATCTGCAAATTCATCTGTACGAAGTACATACTTTGGATAATTATCTGGTATTTCAAGGAGTCTTTCATATTCCCGTTTTCTGGTTTCTTCACTTTTAATTTCCTGTGTTACCTGGACATAAAGCTTATTATTTTCTCTAGATGCGACAAAATCAATTTCTCCAGCACCCATTTTTCCAATATAAACGTCATATCCTCTTCGACATAGTTCCAAATAAACTACATTTTCCAGCATCGCCGCAACAGAATCCGGCGAAAAACCCATCACACTATATCGTATTGCACTGTCTGCCACATAGAATTTTTCCTGAGTCTTTAAAATTTCCTTTCCTTGCAAATCAAAACGTGAACACCTATGCAATAGATACGCTTTTTCCAACTTTTCAAGATAACCGTACACTGTTTCGTTATCAATCTTTCTCTGCTCAGACTTCATATAATCTGAAATACTTTTCGCCGAAAAAGTATTTCCAATATTATTTAGAGCAAATTTTACAACACGCTCCAGCTGATCTACTTTCCGAATCTGATTCCTTTTCACAATATCCGAAAAAACAGTAGAGTTATATATATCATGAACAATCGTATGAATTTCATCTTCTGAATACTTTTGCAAATGTGTTGCAGGGAAACCACCATAACGAATATAGTTTGCCAGTTCTGCCTTTGGTGTATCAAGCGTTTCGTAAGTTTCTTTAAAAGTCAGATATTCTGCAAAAGATAATGTAAAAATGTGAAAGGTAACATATCTCCCGGTAAGATAGGTAGATATCTCTCCTGACATCATTCTGGAATTAGAACCCGTCACATAAATATCCACATTAAAATCAGATGCAAATGTATTTACCACCTTT
The DNA here is from genome assembly GCA_022764445.1 of Lachnospiraceae bacterium. Classification (GTDB taxonomy): domain Bacteria; phylum Bacillota; class Clostridia; order Lachnospirales; family Lachnospiraceae; genus Butyribacter. The sequence continues at coordinate 6,186 of JALERT010000216.1, forward strand.
TCCCATCCGTCTATTTCCTGCACTTCATCCAAAAACAAATAAGTTCGTTCCTCTGTTGACAGTTTACTCTTGATTTCCATATACATCTGCTTTGCCGTCATATCGTCATACTCCATAGAATCAAAACGATAGCTTAGAATTCGTTTTTTGGGAATACCACGCATCTGCAGTTTCTCCATAATCATTTTCAAAATCGTTGATTTACCACATCTTCTGACTCCTGTAAGAATTTTTACAAAAGGAGTGTCTGTATACCTCATAATTTTCTCAACATAGTCTGGTCTGTCAATCATAGAAATCACCACCTTTTGTATAGTATAACCGCTTTTTTATAAATAAACAATAAGTTTTGCGATTATAATCGCAAAACTTATTGTTCCAAATTTATCGTTTAAATCATCCTATAAAGTTTTAATCCATTCTCTTCCGTTACACTTATTACCTCTTCTTCTGTCACACCCTTTATATCTGCAATAGCACTTACTACATAAGGAAGATAAAGTGATGAATTTCTTTTTCCTCGATTAGGTACAGGTGCCATATATGGACAGTCTGTTTCCAGTACAATTCTCTCAAGAGGTATATTTTTTACGACTTCTTTTAGTTTTTTACTATTCTTAAATGTAACTACACCGCCTACACCTATATAAAATCCCATATCGATATAAGTCTCTGCCATCTCTGTACTATATGAGAAGCAGTGTATTACACCACCAAGCTCCTCTGCATGATGTTTTTTCATTATATCCAGGGTATCCTTAGCTGCCTCTCTGCTGTGTATGCATACGGGAAGATTAACTTCATGGGCAAGTTCAAGCTGTCTTTCAAACCAGACCTTTTGTATATCCCTTACAGGATCTTCGTAATGATAATCTAATCCAATCTCACCTATGGCCACAACTTTTTCATCTTTTGTGAGAGACTTAAGCCACTCCATATGGCTCTCATCTATATCTCCCACTTCTTCAGGATGAATACCGACGGCGGCATATATAAAATCATATTGTCCTGCAAGTTCTACCGCTACTTTCGTTGATTCAACGCTAGAGCCTACATCTACAATTCTTCCTACTCCGTTTTCTTTCATTGATGCAAGAATCAATTTCCTGTCATCATCAAATTGTTCATCTTCATAATGAGCATGCGTATCAAATATCACTTTGCTCCTCCATTTCCCCGAACAGTTACATGCTTATTAATTTATTTTTACATAAAGAATATCAACATATCCACCAAGAATACAGGAACAAGACATCCTATTGACCACAACATATAACCAAAGAATGTTGGCATCTTAATACCATTTTCTTCTGCTATAGACCTTACCATAAAGTTAGGTGCGTTGCCGATATATGTCATAGCACCCATAAACACTGCACCACATGATATTGCCATGAGCATAACCTTAGGTATAAATCCACCTATTACCTGTATACCATCTGTCATACCAAGTGATACTGCTGTCTTGAAAAATACCAAGTATGTTGGTGTATTATCAAGGAAGCTTGACAACAAGCCTGTCATCCAGAAGAACTGCCAGTTCTTTGTTATTCCGAGGTCACTACCCTTTACACTAAGAATAAGAAGTGCAGGAATCATTGTAATAAATATACCTATAAATAATATGGCAACCTCTTTTATAGCGTCCCATGTGAAATGGTTATCATCCCTAACCTGTTTATTGGTTGTCTTATATGAAAGTAAAGCAGCAAGAAGTATAATTACTACTTCCAGTAAAGATGTATATGGGAATACTACATCACCATATATCTTAATGCTTCCCTTGAAGAAAGGAACCATCTTAGGAAGAATACCGCTAAGAATAACAGCACCAACTATCATTACGAGGAAAATGATATTCTTTGCACCAACAAGACGAATTGGAGCTTTACTTTCTTTTACTTCAGGTTTCAGACCTTCTGCAATATCCTTTTTGTATGCACTTGTATCTACTATAAAAAATAATGTAAGAAGAAGTACTACATTCAGAAGCAGTATTGGGAAAAGATGAAGACTCCAGAAGAAATCTACTCCATTCATAAATCCCATAAGAAGTGGAGGATCACCTACAGGTGTAAGACATCCACCGATATTGGATACAAGGAATATAAAGAATACTACTATCTGTACTTTTCTCTTACGCCATTTGTTGGCACGTATCAAAGGACGTATCATAAGCATACTTGCTCCGGTAGTTCCTATCCAGCTTGAAAGGAGAGTACCTATCAGAAGCATAAGTACATTTACTTTCGGTGTACCGGCAAGATCTCCCTCAAGAGCAATATTACCTGCTACACAGAATAAACCAAAGAGTAAAACTATAAATGTGATATAATCACCAAAAACTACTTCAAGAAGCTGTTCTAAGGTTTCGCTTCCACCAAAATTTATCGCAAATGGAATTAAGAAAGCCAGTGACCACAATATAACCGCCACAGGCTTGTATTTCTCCCACAACCCACCTATTACTAAAGGGCAAATGGCAATACACAGAAGCATTCCGGCGAATGGAATACAGTACCAGAGTGACAAACTGTTGCCAAGTTCTTCTGCAGCACCTGATTCAGCAGCCATTGATACAGCCGGAGTCATCATTAATGTGCAAAGAAGCATAGACATTGTCCAGACAATTTTTTTTGTAAACTTCATGTTAAACGCCTCCTGTGTTATATTATGTTCTCACAAAATCAAAAACAAAGAGACTCCGAGAGAACATTACTTCGTTATCGTCCTAATACGACAACGTTTATCTATATAATCTCATATTGGAAAAAATATGAAGTTATATTTTAGACATTTTATACTTACTTTATAAACACTCAAAGTAGATTAGCACAATTTATCTCAAAAATCAATCTGGACATATGACAAACTTCACCCTTTTTATTACCTTTTTTCGGTCATTTTTTCGATTTTTGTTTCAGTTAGATATTAACCATAACCGATTTCATCTTGAATGATGAATTTTCTCATAACATGGAAGGCTTATTCTGAAAAATCTCTGCATAAGCTGCACTTTATCAAAAGGAATAAGAGGATAGAGATATCTTCTGCCTATTAAAGTTTTATTTAAGGCAAGTGATGCTATAAGAAGAATCGTTCCTCCTATAAGACCGTATATTCCAAATATTGATGTTGCAATTAGAAGGATCATTCTATGGAATTTTATGGCATAAGTCAATTCCATGTTACTCTGGGTATAATTTGCTACAGCAACGAATGCCATATAAAGCATTATCTCTGAATTAAACCATCCTGAACTTACTGTATAATCACCAAATACTATACCTGCAACTATGCTAAGCGGTGTAGTTAGCATATTAGGAGTATTCACTGATGCCATTTTTAATCCGTCAATTGCAAACTCTAGTATAAGAAGCTGTATTACAGGAGGCACATTTACATCATCAGTTATCATTATAAAACTCAACCAGTCAGGAACCCACTGGGGATTCATCCACAGTAAAAGAAATACCGGAGTAACATACACAGCAAGAACATTGGTTATCATCCTGCTTATCCTCAGATATGTGCCTGTTATCGGAGGAAAATAATAATCATTAGCATCTTCTATTATATCAAATACAGATGTAGGAAGAATCATCGCCGCCGGAGAGTTATCTACCATAATGACAATACTTCCCTCTAAAAGACACGCTGCTGCCGTATCAGGTCTTTCAGTGTATTTAAACTTTGGAAAAGGATTTATCCAGTTCCCTGGAAATATTATCTCGGCAAGACTTTCCTGATTCATTGTAAGAGAGTCAACATCTGCATTATCAAGCTTATCCATAACTGCATTTAATGCCTCTTCCTTAACTCTTCCTTTTATATAGGAAACGGCTACATCTGTCTGGGAATTGCGTCCGATTTTTTTAACCTGAAATACAAGATTGGCATCCCTAATTCTTCTCCTTATAAGAGCAACATTAGGTACAATCGACTCTACAAATCCATCTCTTGAACCTCTAAGTACCTTGTCCTTGTCAGGTTCCTCGACATTTCTTGCAGGAAATACTCTTAAATCTATCGCAAGTATCTCCCTGTATCCGTCTACCATCATACAAGTTAATCCTGAAAGGACTGACGTAATAAAATCTTCATCCGTAGTAAGTGTCTTTATATCCGCAAATGGCATAAACTTCTGCAAAAAAATGTGATAATCATCCGGCATATCATCTTCACTTATGGAATAACCATACTCCAGAATTTTCTCCATTACATCGCCCTTAAGGTATCCATCAACAGAATAGAATACTGTTTTCCTTCCACCAAAAACTACATTTCTGCAAATAATGTCAAAATTATCTTCCAGATGCAAAACGCTTTTTATTGCATCCTGTCTTTCCTCATATGTCCCATCAAATATCTTGTCCATACCCTTCCTCCGTTTTCATATTTGTAGGATTTTATTATTACATTATGTACTTATGGGCGTTAAATTATTCTGCTTTCTAAAAGTATCTATAACTCCATTAATTACTCATTCATAAAAGAAAAATTCCTCTTTTCATACAATTTCATATAAGATATAAAAAAAGAAAAAGCGAGCAAGCCCGCTTTTTCCTTTTTATATTACCCCTATTCAGTTAATTAATAATAACCTTGCATCTGTACTTATTACAGTATGAAGATGCATTTACCTCAGATCCCTTTTCACTGCACATCTTATTGGCATAATTGTCATAATCCCATAAATTATTTTCGGGTGTACTCGGACTTATTAATCTGTTATCCGGATCGTCCCAATTGATACAGAAAGCACACATTTTACATTTCTTAACATTAATAATTGGCATATGACATCCCACCTTTCCAATAAAAAATCCGAACTGTTAACTTATATTAATATATTACTTCTTTTATTGGATTTTTCCATATGCAATTTCATTGTTAAATCTACTTTATTCACCCTATAAAATCCACAAAAATTTCAGTCTTTTTTTATGGATCAAGAAAAAGTTTTCAGTCCTTCTTATAAATATTAAAATGTCTTAAACACTGCGGTTCCTTCCTGAAGATTATTAGCTATTGAATGGTTTTCTCTCATCTGCTCATTTATTTTCTCCATATCTACAACAAGCTGCTGTGTACTGTCTGCAGCACCATTTATTCCATTAGCACCTTCATCTATTGCAGTAGTAATTGTATGAATTGACTCGGCAATATTATCCATTTTATTCTTAAGTTCATCAGTCTTTACATTAAATTCTTCCATTATTCTACTGATATATGATGCATTCTCCTTATATTCAACACCACTCTTAACAAAGTTGTCAAACTCTGGAACTATAGTCTCATTCATATAATCTATAAGACCATTGGCATTTTCAGCAAGATTATTTACAGCAGAGTTTACTACAACGTTGATATTCTGTATACGGCTTGCTGTCTCACGGCTTGTATCAGCAAGCTGTCTTATCTCATCAGCAACTACAGCAAAACCTTTTCCTGCTTCACCGGCTCTTGCAGCTTCGATTGATGCATTAAGTGCAAGAAGGTTGGTCTGTTTTGATATATCAAGTATCTCATCCGTAAGACTGTTAACCTGTTCTACACTCTTACTATCCTCTATAGCCTGATTAAGCACTCCCAATATATCCTGAAGCTTACTGTTAACCTCCTCCATATTGTGTCTTGCTTTATCTTCCATCTTAGCTGCATTTATCTGCATCTCTTTAGAATAATCATTAATATTATCTGAACGCTCTGCTATAAGGGCAACATCATTATTTACAGAATCAGCATTATTATTAATTATGCCTGCTGAGTTTCCAACCTCCTGCATAGTTGCAGCAAGCTCCTCCGTAACAGCCGACAAATCTGATACACCGTCATTCGATGTACGGATACTATCCTGAACTTCAGTAACAACCTTCTCTATACTATTGGTATTATCTATAATCATCTTAAGGATATTCTGAAGCTTATCCATAAATGAATTAAAACCATTACCAAGATCAGCAATCTCCTTTATCTTTACAATGCTTATACGTTTTGTAAGATCGCCTTCATTCCTGTCAATGTCCTTAATAATTCCTCTGATTTCCTTAGTAATTTTTGACATAGGTCTTATTACAAAATTTATTACACAGAAAAGAACCATAAGAATTACAATAATACCAATGACTATAAATAACGTATTACTAACAAGTGCAGATTTATATATATTTGTCAGATTTTTCGCTGATTTACTTGCACCCTTATCAGTCATATTGTTAAGTCTTTGTATCGCTAACTGAATCTTATCACTGTATGTTGCTATTCTTCCATTTGCAAGAGCATATGCTTCATCTTTTGATCCGGCTGCACTATATGCAAGAAGATTCTCTATTTCATACTTCATCTTATTATAGTTCTTCTCTATAACCGAACTTACTATTGTCTTTGATTTATTGTCGCCATTTTTTATACATATCTCTTTATACTTCTTTATATTCTCATCCATGACCTTTTCTTCACTTCTTAAAGCATTAACTTTTTCAATCATGGTATCTAAGTTGATGGCAACTATATGAGATAATACATCTCTGTGTATAGACTGCTCTGACTTCTGAATCTCACTAAGAAGTATTGTATTTTTCATAAATACATCAGTAATTTCTGTTGCACCTGTATTTACCCTGCGTATGTTAGATATTGCTTTAACATTTGAAATCAATGTTACCAATCCAAGGATAATTATAGGAATCAGTATTACTGTCTTTATTCCAATATTATTTTTGTTACCTTTTTTGATTTTGTTATCTCTTGTAATTTTATTATCTTTTTTTATATTACTATTCTTTTTTATCTTATTCTCTTTTTTTATCTCTTTATCTTTTTTTATATCATTTTCTTTTTTTATTTTATTAAGCTTTTTCATACCTGTCCCTCCTATTCTGCCACCGACTTAGTAATACCGTCAACAAGTGTATTCATTATCTGTTGGAGAGACTTATGATTTGGATTTCCTTTAAGAATTGTCTCACAAAATTCGCTGCTAGCATTCCAATAACTGTTTCCTACTCGTTGGAGCACACCATACTCAGACTGTGCAACTAATGCCTGAATAGCCGGCTCCTTAGCAACTTCAGGAGACTTTGAAACTTCTCTGTTGGATGGACCCTGTTTTAATTCATTAAAACGAATTGTCTGACTCTCCTCATTTGTAAGCCAGTCAGCAAGCTTATGTGCCCACTTAAGATTCTTAGAGTATGAATTAACACACATCATCTTATACCCCTTAAATGATGACATCTGAATCTGCTTACCTGCACATGTATAAGTAGGGAGCTTACATGCTCCTAAGTCTTTTCCCCATGCTTTCTGTAATCCCACTGAGTTCCATGCTCCGCTTATTCCTGCAATAACTTTTCCTGATTTTGCATTCTCTACAAAATTATCATCCGATTCACTCATAAAAGCAGGATTAGAAGTAAGCTTCAATAAAGCCTCTGCAACATCTGTACCCTTAATTCCTCCAGCCTCTTCATTCCAGTTACATGTATTTGTTACTCCATCTGAGTTCAATTCAAATGTATGTCCTGTATTTCCAAAAAATGAATAGAGATACCATCCCGAATCAAACTGCATTGTAAATTTCTTACCTTCTCTGTTTGCAACGGCAAGTATGCTATCAAGCTTCTTTACATCACTGTCTTTTAAATATTTCTTATTGTAGTATAAGAAATAGCCGTTATCAGCAGAATAAGGATATGCATAAAGCTTACCTTTGTATGATGCTGCCTCTACAGCTCCTTTTATATTAGCTTTAGTCACTTCATCTTCATTTGCAACAGGTGATATAGCTCCTGATGCAATAAGTCCGAGTAACTGATCATCAGGTATGGAAAATACATCTGCACTATTATGTACATTTGATAATATATCATTCTTTGTATCAGCATCAGATTCATCAGCCAGTACTATATTAAAATCGGCTTCTCCTTCATATTTTTTCTTAAATGATTCAATACATTTATTTATAGCATCGAAATTATTTTTTTCTGACCAGACTGTAAGAGAAACCTTACCTGAATCATCCTCCGATTTTTCTACTTTTTTTTCAGAAGATCCATTATCCTTCTTACTGCCTTTTCCGCATCCCGTAAATGCTGCACAGACTAATAAAACTGATAAAACTGCCAATAATATACTTTTTTTAGTTTTCATAGTCTATTTCTCCTTTCGCACTAAAATTTTCCTGTCTCTCAAACATAATATTATATTTAATTATACTACATTATAGTAAATTTAACAATTTTTTATAGCAAATTTTCATACTTATGATACATTTTTTACATATATATTTTAATGTTAGATGTGAACTTTAACAATATATGATTCACAATCATAAAATCCCCAGCAGGAATATACCTGTAGGGGATTTTATTTTCTGGACCGGCGGGATTCGAACCCTCGAATGCAGGAGTCAAAGTCCTGTGCCTTACCGCTTGGCGACGGCCCATCATATATAAATAAAAATATGAAACTCAGATGAACTTCATATTATAGAAAAATCCTTGTCTGCAACAAGGATTAAAAGGTGGGTAGAGGGATTCGAACCCTCGGCCTCCAGAGCCACAATCTGGCGCGCTAACCAGCTGCGCTATATCCACCATAAATATTACGACTCT
>JALERT010000231.1 GCA_022764445.1 Lachnospiraceae bacterium
CGGGTACAGTTAAGCACGGTATCAAATAATCCCCTTGCCTTTCGTATTTGCCGCCCAGTTCCTCAAATAATGATTTTGCCATTGTCTGTTACCTCCACATTCTTTTTTATTTTGAATGTCCGCAAAATCCGTCCTACATCTTTAGAGCTAACCTGCTGTGTTAAAATATATTCTGCATCTTCATCACTGAGGTTCTTAGTCTTAGCTATATCATTAGCGCCATTCTTGTAACCTGCATCATAAGCACTTGTACCAGCCTTTAATTTACCGTATTTCACCCCATCTGCTATATTATCACCTACAGCTACATTGCCAATATTGATAGCAGCAACTGAAATACTTCCTGATGCTGTTGCATTTTCACCTACTATTGAGGCTGTATATTTAATTGAAGAGACATAACCTGTAGAAGTTGCCTTTAAACCAGTCACATCTTCATAGCCAACTACAAAAGTTGCATTTCCATTTGCATCTGTTGTTGCAGCGACCTGACCTTTTACCTTAATCATAGAACCATGACTACTATTTGTTGCATCGCCTAATGTAAGAACTGCAACTTTATTTGCTACTGGATTACCTTCTTTATCTCTCATATTAACTGAAACAATAGCATTGTCATTAACTAATACTGTATCTTTGTATTCTTTTAAAGAATTTACTACATAAGCATTTGCACCGGTTTTTTCAATCATTGTGATATCTTCTGTAATATCACCCTTTACAGTTATTGTCTTTGTTATTGTGTCATAACCTTCTTTTGAAACTGTAAGTGTGTAATCTCCATTTGGTAAAGATGGTGTAGTTAAAGAATAACCATTCATATCCTGTGAGAATTTAACCGAAGAACCGCTTTCAATCTTAACAGAAGCACCCGAAACGTTAGTAGTCACCGTAATGGTACCCTCTGTCGCTACAAATTTTCCCGACTTTTTTCGACCTCCCGAAACCCTTATAAACACTGGGCTCGCGGGGTGTTACTCAGATTTGCAATTTTTTTGCAATAAGTAAAATACCCTGATTTTGGGCAAAATTTTAACATTAAATCACAGTAACATTGTCATAAGAAATGCTTTTTGCGGCGTATGATACGGAAGGTGTTGGGGAGTAACATTGTTACTGTAGGGCTGCTCAGGTGCTATTCTGTTGGTTTTTTGAGGGGATTAAATAAGGGAGAAAAACACAATTTTAGAACTTTCCGATATTGTTTTAAATACAATTGCATTTAAATATGAGAATATAAGAAAATATTCCAAAAGAATGAACCATTGAGAAGCTCCAGATAAGTTTTATATCACCGAGGAGCAGGCAATTAAAAACACCCTTGTACCTGATACTTAATATCACTACAAGGGTGTTTATCTTTTACATTATTTTACGATTCTTCTGATAGAACATATCTTACGATATTTGTAATTATTTGAAATTTTGATTCCAGTCTTTCTTGTACTTGCATGAACGATACGACCATCACCGATGTAGATAGCTACATGACCGCTGTAACATACAATATCTCCAGCCTGTATTTTTCCTTTCTTTACACTACGACCAACACGTCGCTGCTCTGAAGAAGATCTTGGAAGTTTATAACCAAATGCTTTATAAACTGAACCTACAAATCCTGAGCAATCTGTACCATTATTTAAATCGGTCTTTCCATATCTGTACTTATTACCTTTAAATCTCTGTGCAAATGAAGCGATTGTCTCTCCTTTTTCCTTTGCTGTCATTCCTTTAAGTGAAGGAGCCTTAGTTGAGATATAAACTCTTTCCTTTGGAACAAAACCATAAATTCCTTTATATGAAATCTTTCTCCATTTACCACTTGTATAATAAACAGTTACTTTCTTTCCCTTTGCAATCTTAGCAAGTGCCTTAGATGAGCTTGACTTGCTTTCTCTCAGAACAGTTGTAGCAGTTCTAATACTTCCTGCATATCCTGATTCTTCACTTGCTTTTGAAAAAGAAGTATTCGAAATCATTCCTGATGTACCAATTACTAATATAAGAACCAGTATAAATGCTCTTAATCTTTTAAACTTCATAACTTCCTCTTTTCGTTTTTTATTACGTTTATTAATCTATTTTTATGTTTGTTAAATATTTGTTACATTTATGTTACAAGTGGCATTCTAACACAATTTAGACAAAAAGTAAAGAGGTTTGTTACAAAATTGTTACAATTATTACAGTTTTCCCTTATAACCATAGCAGAATTTACATCCCTGTCCACTTCCCACACAGCTTATGCAGTCCCTTATCTGCCATTCTATATCTTCATTCATCACAAGATATATCCCTATAAGGCTCTTTGCTGGTGACATATTTCCACTGTCAGTAAGCTTCACACCGGCCTTGTTCCCCTTCATAATCTTTGCAAGAGTATTAACAGCAGATATCTCCATTCCGTAAAATCCGGGGCCAAATGAGTCTGTCACATACGATTTTCTTCTTACACTCTCTTTCCTTTCAATATAATCATGTAAAAAGTCTCTCATGCTGTCAAGCAGCGAGTTTTGCCAGACTTCTATATAATATTGTTCAAGTATCGAGTCTACCTCTTCAGCCTTCGGTGCATGACACGTATATATATATCCGCACTTTATTATGCTATGGCTAAATCTTCCAAGCACCTGACATTTAAGTTTTTCTTTTCCGAAGGCAAAATATCCGTCATGCATACACTCCTTGTCAAATTTTTTAAGCGAGACAATAATACTTTTATCATGAAAGTACCTATTATAAATATCGTCTGCCGTACTCTTCTGTATCTGCGCAGTTTCCTCATCCATGCTGTCATAACCGCTGCATGCCATAACATATCTGTATGCATTATCATATAATTCCTCACACGTTACTTCTATACTAATCTCATTATTCATTAATTCTTCAATTACCCTGTCATAGTTATCCGCCATATGTGGGAATAAACATCCGCTACAGTCCTTAATCCTGCTTCCATCACCACCAATTATATAGGAAGGATTACCCGGACAATCCTCCTTAAGATAGAGAGGACAGTAACAAAATAGACAATTTAACTCCTGTCCATCTACAACATCATGACACGGATAATAAGCACAATCTTTATTGCAGAAAAACTTACTATTATTTGTATACTTATTATTTATATGATCCATAACACCTAACCCCTATATTATTTATATAGCTGAACTGTTACTATCTTAATTTGCGTGGATTATACTAGTTATACTGCTTTATCGTTCACTTTTCACTCCCTCAGCGTTTAAATCTCGTGACAATAATTTCTTATACGACAAATCTATTGCAAAAGCTCCAAGCGGCGCTGTTAATACAATTGCAAGTACAGCGACAGTCAGAACTATATCACCGCATGAAAGTCCCATAGCAAGCGGTATTCCTCCTATTGCAGCCTGAACTGTTGCTTTAGGTGTATATGCCATCATTGCAAATGCACGCTCACCCATACTGAGCTTGGTACCAATAAGACATATAAATACGCCTAACATCCTGAATACAATGGCACCTACTATGACGATGACTGCAGATATACCTACATTACCCAGGTAATTTATATTGACTGTTGCACCTACAAGCACAAAGAGAAAGACTTCTGAAGCTACCCAGAGCTTATTGTATTTATCAGATAATCTCTTTGCAACTTCACCGCGAAACTTCTGAAGACCGACTCCGATAAACATTATTGCGATAAGTGCAGAAAATGTTACGACAGTTGTTAAGCTGTCCTCAATGACAACAAGTATAAATGATATACTTAATATTATAAGTACCTTTGATGTATCACGTATGTGTACCTTTTCAAAGAACTTAGCAAGCAAGAAACCTGCCAATATTCCGATTACTATACCAAGCATAATAGACAGCGGAATATTAACAAAGCTCATTACAGATACGCCTTTTCCCTGTATCATTCCTGTAAATGTGGTGAATAAAACTATTACGTAAACATCATCAACTGATGCTCCTGCCAGTATAAGCTGTGGTATTCCTTTTTTTGTACCATACCCATTCTCCATAAGCTTGACCATTCTAGGCACAACTACAGCCGGTGATACGGCAGCAAGTACAGAGCCCATGATTGCGGCTTCAATGAGTGATACTCCCAAAAGGCATGGTGCAAGAAGCAATATACCAATCAGTTCAAAAGATGCCGGCACAAAACACATCATGACAGCCGGCCTTCCTATTTTCTTAAGTCCCGATATATCAAGACCAAATCCCGCCCTTGTCAGTATTATAATAAGTGCAATCTTTCTAAGGTCTGCTGATATATTTAAAATGCCGGGGTCAAGCAGATTAAGTACATATGGTCCAAGCACAATACCTGTAACCAGCATGCCAAGAAGGCTCGGGAGTTTTATTTTCCGGCAAATCCATCCCATCGCCATACCTACCATTAAAATCAATGAAATACTCAATAACATCTTTTATCTCCTCTTAACTAGAATGATTAATAAATAACTAGGAACTTATTATTCGGTGTACTAAATATCCTTTACCTTTTGTATTTTCATTCCCGCCAATGCCATTAATATAAGAAATAATATTCCTATTACAAGACTTCTTATGATACATTTATCAGGAACACCTAATTCCATCTGTGAAAGATTGGCATCAAGCATAAATACAGAAATATCTACAGATTTTATTCCTATTTTTTCAATTAAAATGTTAATCAGAGCATACAATAATGAAGTCATGTCAAAACAAATAAAAATCAAGTCCGTTAATGGGCTCGTCAAGTATTATAATCTCAGGATTTCCGATAAGAGCCATGGCAATCCCCAGCTCTGCTTCATTCCAAGAGAAAATTCTTCTGTCTTCTTATTTCCTGCATTTTGAAGTCCAACGAGCTTAAGCAACTCATCTGCGATGGACTTTTCCTTGATACCCAGTGCCTTACATTTTAATATAATATTATTCCTCGCATTAAGCCTTGAATATATTCCGGGACTTTCAATAAGACACCCTGTTTTTACTCTTGTCACAGGATTATTTAATCCATTCTCTCCAAACACCTCGAATGTTCCTTCTGTAGGCTTTGAAAGACCGCTTATCATTCTTAATAATGTCGTTTTACCTGCACCATTACGCCCGACCAGTCCGTAAATCTGCCCTTTTGCAAGATGAATATTTACATCTTTTACCGCATAATGTGAACCATACTTTTTGGTAAGATGCTTCGTTTCTAATATGTAGTTCATAAATAATTTACTCCTTATATGAAACAGACTCCATCCTTTCGAATGGAGCCTAAAATATTACTTGTTTGTTTTTTTCATACTACAAATCCATAAAGCAAGTTTGTTACTGTACACACCTATGGTGCTACAGTAACGTGAATTTCTTATTTATTTACCTTAGGAAGTGTATCCCTGTATTTTGCAAGTTCCTCATCGGTAGGAATATAATCACTCATCTCGCCATCATGGAACTTCTCATATGCAAACATGTCAAAATATCCTGTACCTGTAAGACCAAATACGATAGTCTTTTCTTCACCTGTCTCTATACACTTCTTAGCCTCATCGAGCGCCACCTTGATTGCATGTGAGCTCTCAGGTGCAGGAAGAATTCCTTCAACCCTTGCAAATTCCTCTGCTGCTGCAAATACATCGGTCTGAACTACACTTCTTGCTTCCATAAGTCCCTGATCATATAACTCTGATAATACACCACTCATACCGTGATAACGAAGTCCTCCTGCATGGTTTGCTGAAGGAATAAAATCACAGCCAAGTGTATACATTTTCTGCAATGGACATACTTTTCCAGTATCACAGAAATCATACGCATATGTACCTCTTGTAAGACTTGGACAAGATGCGGGCTCTACTGCGATTATCTGATAATTTTTTTCTCCTCTAAGCATCTCACCCACAAATGGAGATATAAGACCGCCTAAGTTAGAACCACCACCGGCACATCCGATTATGATATCAGGTTTTATATCATATTTATCAAGTGCTGTCTTTGTCTCAAGACCAATGACAGTCTGATGAAGCAATACCTGGGAAAGTACGCTTCCAAGTACATATCTGTATCCTTCTCTTGACACAGCCGTTTCTACTGCTTCTGATATGGCACATCCAAGACTTCCCGTAGTTCCAGGATGCTCTGCAAGTATCTTACGTCCTATCTCTGTAGTTTCAGAAGGAGATGGCGTTACTTTTGCTCCATAAGTTCTCATCACTTCTCTTCTGAAAGGCTTCTGCTCATAAGAACATTTAACCATGTATACGTTACAATCAAGATCAAAGTAAGAACAAGCCATTGAAAGAGCTGTTCCCCACTGACCTGCACCTGTTTCTGTAGTAACGCCTTTTAAGCCCTGCTTCTTAGCGTAATATGCCTGTGCAATCGCAGAATTTAACTTGTGGCTGCCGCTTGTGTTATTACCCTCGAATTTATAATAAATCTTTGCCGGTGTACCAAGCTTCTTCTCTAAACAGTACGCTCTTACAAGAGGTGAAGGACGGTACATTCTGTAAAATTCTCTTATCTCATCAGGAATGTCTATGTATGGTGTTGTATCATCAAGTTCCTGCTTAACTAAATCTTCACAGAAAACTTTTGATAATTCCTCTAATGTCATCGGCTTAAGTGTCGCCGGATTTAAAAGTGGTTCAGGCTTTTTCTTCATATCAGCCCTTACGTTGTACCACTGCTTTGGCATCTCATCTTCTTCAAGATATATTTTGTAAGGTATTTTTTTATCGCTCATTTATTCTCTCCTATATATATTTTATGATATGAGATAACTCGTTTATCACCTTACTTACTTTACCACTGCATGATAACAACGTCAACCAGTTACTGTTTATCAGAACTTCTTTTTCTCTGAACACAAATCCTTAATACTTTTAAATATAAAACCAAAAAATTATTTTTATATTGACTTTAATTTTATTTATGTTATATTTAATTATATTAAAAACAAATCGAAAGGAGGACATAATTGGAGATCGATAAAATTCCACAATGGATACTCGCATTAGAAGAAGAAGATGCAGCTTTCTTAAAGAACTTTGTTCTAAAATCTGGTTCTCTCAAGGAGATTGCAAAACTATATGAAGTATCTTATCCCACTGTACGCTTACGGCTGGATAAACTTATTCAAAAAATTGAGTTAAGTGATCAAAAAGAGGAAGAGCCTTTTTCAACATTTATTAAAGGGCTTGCGGTTGACTCCCGAATTGATTTGGAGACCGCAAAATTGATTATCGAAAAATACAAACAGGAAAATAGGAGGAAATAATATGATTTGGTATTTAATTATTGGCTTTACTGTTGCGGGTGTACTTATGCTTGCGGAGTATTTACTTTGCGTAAAATTACAAAACCCACTATGGGGAGGCATTATCCCAATGCTTATTCTGATTGGAACAATTTATATCTTTACAAGCGGCAAAATACCATTTACACCAAGAAATCTTTTCCCATTTGCTATAGCAATTATTGCTTTTATAGGAGATTGGTGTACTGGCAGAGAAAAATATATGAAGTTACAGCAGGCCGAAATAGATAAAATGAAAGCAAAAGATATTGCATAAAGAAGGGACTGGTGACGAAAATACACTTTCAATGACAGGTTTTATACACATTGCATTTTCAGTTGGTAGCAAAGAAAAAGTAGATGAATTAACAAATAGACTCAAAAATGACGGATATGAAGTCATTAGCGGACCAAGAACAACAGGCGACGGATATTATGAAAGTTGTATCATCGGCATAGAAGGCAACCAGATAGAGATAACTATTTAAACCTACTCAAACTTACACTCGTATTTTCCAAAGAATGCATTTGCATGATAAAAATAGCAGAGAAAATACTAATTTTCCCTGCTATTTAATGTTTATATCTTTTTCATCTTGTACATCGCTTCATTTATTTTATCTCCGTTTTTTTGTATACCTTATACAGTATAGGTTGAAGAATCAAGCATATCACTGCATACACAGGAACAATAAATGCTGCTATTGATATTACTTTACCTCCCAACGTTACAAGAGCAGGTTCTTTAATATCTATATAAATTTCTAATAACTGATCAGGAAAGAATGAACATAATCCTGGCAAGGTAATAATTCTACTTAAAAATGGAAATGCGCATAATATAATAAATGGTACAATAATTGCAGTTGGTGTAGAACGGGTGAATGCTGATACCAGCATTGCACATGTTGATGCAAATATTGTTCCTATATATCCACCCAAAAGAATAAAAAGATATGCCTGTAAACATGTAATATTATAAACACTTCTCCATAAATCTAATTGAATTGGACAATTCGCACCATCTGTACCTAATACTAAAAGCACAATAAATGTATATAAAAGTACAAAAATCACATAAAAAGCAGTAGTAATGCAAAAACCCGCCCCTATTTTTGATAATATCCCCCTGGTCCTTCCAAGACTGGTTGAGAAGAAAATGGAATCTGACTTTGTCTGAAATTCATCTGAAAATATTCCAGATACAAAAAATCCTATTACTAACGCCAAAATCAATATAAACGTCGATATATTTTGCAGTAAAGCAGACCAGCCATCCATATACTCATAGTAGAAAGGCGTCTCTAAATCTTCATATTGATGAATCAGGAACGCTTTTTCTTTTTCTGTAAATGTTTCTTCCCCAGAATCAAGCCATTCTTTTAAAGTAGAAATCCTTCTTTCATAGATAGTTCCAACTTCATCATCAGAAACATTATTAATCGCATAATAATTGTAATCTCTGTATCCGCTAAATGCCTGACTGATTACATCAACAATACTTGTAATTCCCTGTTTTTTTGCATATGCCTTATTCTGCTCCGTAATATCGTCAGACAATGCTTCTTTAGAATTGTTAATTGTTCTGTTTTCTTCAAGAACCTTGCGAAGTGTATCTTCAGTTAAATAACCAGCCCATTCATTTTTAGTTTTTCTTAAATTATTAGTTGCAGAAATTCCAACAGAAGAATTTCCATTCTCATCAACATATTCCACTCTGTTAATCGTCATAATACTGATCGCAACAAGTATTACAGATAACACCATTATTGCTACTCTATTTTTTGATTTTGAAAATACCTTTTTAATTTCAAAACGCAACATCCTCATCACCTGCCTTTTCTCCAAAATAATATAAAAACACATCTTCTAATGATGCTTCCACACTTCTTGCATTGCTAAATGGTCTTTGCTTTGAAATAATTCGCAAAACAACACCATCTTTTTCTGATTTCATATTGGAAATCTTATACCTTTTCATACATTCTGATACCATATTTTTTTCTACCAAACATTCCCAAATATTTTCTGGCATGGAATGAATAATTTCATCTACTGTACCTTTCCTTACAAGAATCCCATCTTTCATCAGCCAGATTTCATTTGCTATATACTCGATATCAGAAACAATATGTGTCGATAGCAGCACAAGTCTGTCTTCAGCAAGCTCACTAATTAAATTTCGGAATCGGATTCTTTCATTTGGATCAAGTCCGGCAGTTGGTTCATCAAGTATCAGAATTTTAGGATTGTTTAGCATAGCCTGTGCAATTCCTGCCCTACGCCTCATACCACCAGACAATTTTTTCATTTTTTTGTGTGTTGCTTTTGAAAGTCCGACTTTGGCAATCATTTCTTTCACTCGCTTCTTAGCAACAACTGGACGAATTCCTTTCAATGCGGCAATATAAAGTAAATAGTCTTCAACTGTAAACTCAGGATAAAATCCAAATTCCTGTGGTAAATATCCGAGAAGTTTACGATATTCGCTGTCCATCTCAAAAATATCTTTTCCATCACAACGGATACTGCCACTGGTCGGTTTCAACAATGTACATAACATTCTCATTAAGGTGGTTTTACCTGCACCATTTACACCCAAAAGACCATGTACACCATTTGTCATAGTAAGTTTCATATGGTCTACCGCAGTAAAATCTCCAAATTCTTTTGTCAAATCATCAAGCTCTAATTTCATCACATGTCCCCTCCAAATACTTATTACAATTTTGCAGAATACGGTATATCGTAAAACTTAGAAAAAGTATTGCAATTCCTAATAAAACGAACCATATTGGCACAGTTATTATTCTGTATATATTTTCATTCAAAACAACAAAAAGCCATACCGCACTCCATATTACGCATAATCCTATCGCAAATGTTTCACTGAAAGAGTTTTTACTACATAAAATTCCAAAGCAGATACAAGCAGTTACACACAAAGGAAACAAAAATTGAATAACTAATTCTGATAGTTCATAATGTAATCCTGCGGTGACAGTTCCCAAAAACAAAGTTATAAAACTGATATCCATAATGCCAAAAAGCAGCATTCGTGCGGCATATACCTGTTTCAATGAATAATAAGATACCACCTCTATTTCCATACAGCTACATGACCTGTTTTTCCATAATTCGGGGATAATAAGGATTACAAATACAGATGCAGCCACACCCATACTTCTTTGCAGATATACTTCATCATTGATTGAACTTAATGCAATCCATAATACCGCCAAAATAAAAAATTGAAGAACCCACCATTTTTTTTGCAGAACCTTTAACTGAGTCCATAAAAAATCGTGATACGATAACATTTTTTCCTGCTCAGATATATAAAAAGCATTCTTTGACTTTTGAATAGTCTCTTGTATTTTTTCTTCTCTGCATTTTAGTGAATTATCTTCTTTATGCATTTTTATTCTGTCTTCCCAGTTCATGATTCCCCTCCTTTCTAAGAAGTTCTTCCAATTTCCTTTTTGCCGTTCTAAAACGATACTTTACTAATGGGAGCCCTATTTGCAGCATGTCCGAAATCTCTGTAAGTTTTAATTCTTTAAAATAATAAAGTATAATTACTTCCCTCAACTCATCCGGTAATTGTTCCAATATCTGTTCTATAAAAACCCGATCCAGAACCATTTCCATTTCTTGTTCTGTTGGCGGATAATATCCCATTAGTGAGCTGTCTTCTAAAGGGGTTTCCTTTCTTTTTTTCATGTAATCCTTGCACAGATTACCTGCTATCGTATACAAATAATTCAAAGTTTTTCCCCTATAATGATAGGTGGACAATTTTGCAAAAAAACGCACAAACGTTTCCTGTGTCAAGTCCTCTGCATACATTCTATCCGAACAATGATAATAGCAATATGATAATATTTCCTGATAATACTTATGTACAAACAAATCTGCTGCATTGTCATTGCCCTGTTTTATTTTTCTAATTAACAAGAAATCACTGTACACAAAATCCTCCTTTCTCATTACTAAAAGTTCAAAAATTTTATCACTTTCTATATAGTATAACGATTGAGCCATGCAAAAGGATAGCCCTAAATAAATATCTGTCTGTTTCTGTCCGACATTCCTTGAATTGTTAGCAGAAAATCGGACAAAAAGCCCCGGAGTTCTTACCTCCGGAGCTTTTGATTTGTTACTTATGAATACACCTCTTCATTTATCAGTTGTTCGATGCCTTTGTCTTTTATATTGATTACTGTTCAGCCCACACCATTCGCAAGGCTTAAATCGTTTTCTCATAATCCTTTTTACTTTTAAGTTCATTTAAAAGTTCTGACACATATCTATTGTACAACGGATGCACAAAATGTGGATTGATACTGCAAAGAGGCTGCAGTACAAAGTCTCTTTTAATTATCTCAGGATGTGGAATTATAAGCTCATCATCCTGTAAGATAATATTATCATAAAATAAGATATCAAGGTCTATGGTACGTGGTCCCCAGTGAACTATTCTTTCTCTTTTAAGTCTCTTTTCTATGTCCTGAAGGAAATATAATAATTCTTTGGGTTGCATTATTGTTTTAAAATATGCTGCACAATTGATAAAATCATCCTGCTCCTTAACACCATAAGGCTTTGTTTTTATCTTATCTGATACCTTAATATCTTTATTCCTTTTATCAGATTGTATCATTTCCATAGCATCGTTTATATTTTGAAGAGAATCCCCCATATTAGAACCCACACCAATATAAACATCATGCCAGCCTCTTTCTATCTTTACGGAGACTGTATCAACCGACACCTTAACAGGTGCCCAGGGTTTTTTAACTTCTATAGTAACATTCTTAACAGGTACAAATTCAAGAAGAATCATATCTGCAATTCGTCCTGCCAGAGCTTCGATAAGGTCATATCGTTCTAAGCTGACAATCTCGGATATCCTCTTACATACCATTCCATAATCAACGGTATATTCACAAATATCTTCTTTGATTGCTTTCGATGCATCAAGCCTTATATTGGCTGATACAAGGAACTTCTGACCGAGTTCCTTCTCTTCTTCAAGCACTCCATGATATCCAAAAGCTTCCATATCACGTATTATAATTTCATCTAGCATATCATTCATCCTCATTGTGTTAACAAATATATCGTTTTATAATTTTCCATACTCTATATTTATACACTTTATTTACTATACACAACAATTTATTTTATACTGTTTAAAACATTATCTGTCATATCAAGAGCCCTTCTGTTGGCTTTTACGTCGTGTACTCTGAATATACTGCAACCCGCCTGTCTTCCTATTACATTAAGTGCAACAGTTGCCTCCATTCTCTGATCCATAGGAAGGTCAAGAGATTTACCTATTATTGATTTATTGGAGATACCAAGAAGTACAGGATAATTAAGCTTTACAATCTTATCAAGCTCTGCCATGCAGACAAGATTGTCTTCTAATGTTTTTGCAAATCCAATTCCCGGATCAAGTATTATATTATCTTCTTTTATTCCTGCATTTTTTGCAATGGCAATGCTTTCTCTAAGATCATTTATTAAATCATTCATGTAATCTTTATATTCACATACTGCTCTGTTATGCATGATAATAACCGGACAGTCTTTTTTGGCAGCAAGCTTTGCCATAGGTGTCAAGCCATCATTCTGAATAATTGTGTTTCCATCATCTGATTCACCTATATATTTAAGTCCCCATATATCATTTATAATATCAGCTCCTGCACTTATTCCAGCCTCTGCTGTAGATGCCTTAAAGGTATCAAGAGATACCGGTATATCAAATCTGCTCTTAATAGCTGAAATTACAGGGCATACTCTTTCGATTTCCTCTTCAGCAGAAACCTTTTCAGCCCCCGGTCTTGTAGACTCACCACCTACATCTATAATGTCAGCACCATCCTTTATCATTTCCTCTGTATGCTTTAATGCACTGTCCAGATTATTGTACTTTCCTCCATCCGAAAATGAATCCGGTGTGACATTTAAAATTCCCATAACGTATGAATTTCCATTATTTAGATCAAAATTCTTTCCCCCTAAAATCATTCTTTTTCTCCTTTCTGCATGTTTTGTCTTAAATAATATATTTTTATTATATCAAATCTGTATATTGGCGTTTTTTTCTTCTTCGTTCCATTTACAATCATCACTAACCTTGCAATTAAAACAGTTTCTTGATAATTGATCTGACACTTTAAGGTAATCAGCTATGCTAAGTTTAATTTTATCCTGTCTTTTCTTCTTAAATTCTTCGATATTAACACGACCACTATGTGAGACAATAGCATCACATATTTGATTTACCTCATCATTATCATATCCATAGTCAGGCAGTAACTTCTTTGCAATATCTGATGAAACTTCGTCATGATTACCGCCACTCTGATAAGCTTTTCCTCTTCCTATATCATGGAATAAAGCAGCCGCATAAATCAAATCCTTTGATATATCTGCACCATCTTCGAGTATCATGATGTAACTTATTCTTGCAACATCAAGCAGATGTTCAAGACCATGTCTGCAATATTCACGATTTTCTTCCAAAGCTTCCACTTCCATGAGAAGCCTTCTGTATTCTTTATTGTTTATAATTTCGTTATATCGCCTTTTCATTCTATTTTCCCTTATAAATGATACATATGTTTTCTTGATTCTATCCGTATATTCATCAACTTTAATCATTAACCTGACATGAGAACTCTTTTCTTGTATACGTTACATATCTATATGGAATATCTCCATCTACAACTTTCT
This sequence comes from Lachnospiraceae bacterium, assembly GCA_022764445.1. GTDB lineage: Bacteria > Bacillota > Clostridia > Lachnospirales > Lachnospiraceae > Butyribacter. The sequence goes on from JALERT010000231.1 coordinate 14,027, forward strand.
CTATCGTTTTTATAAATTTACTTTTATCAAACTCTGGAAATCTTGTATCCCCCTCAACATTAAGATCAATCTCCGTTATATACATTTTCTCGACTATATCAATAGCTTCCATATATAATCTTTCACCACCTGAGATAAAAACATCTCTGTCTCCGGCTTTATACATAGCTTCTTTGAGAGATGTAACAGTATGAACCCCTTCCATGTCAAATTTTTTTGTGGATGATATGACATATATTGTTCTGTCTGGCAGTGGCTTTCCTATTTCCTCAAAGGACTTTCTCCCCATAACAACTACATTACCTGTCGTCAATTCTCTAAATCTTGATTTTTCTCCCTTTATATCCCACGGAATTTTTCCTTTATTACCGATTATATTTTCATGTGCATATGCAACTATTAATGCAATCATTTTATTCCTCTCAACAAATGTCTATAGTATCCGGATACCTATCATTTATGATCTAAACATCTCCATAACCATCTTCCTAAGCTCTATATCCTCTTCAAATCTTCCTCTGCATGCATAAGTCATCGTCCTGCTTCCCGGTTTTTTAACACCTCTCATAGTCATACACATATGTTCAGCCTCCACAGCTACCATAACACCTTTTGTCGTAAGATTATCCTGTATGGCATCCGCAATCTGCGAAGTCATCCTTTCCTGAATCTGAAGTCTTCTTGCATAGACTTCAACCGTTCTTGCAAGCTTACTAAGTCCCACTACTTTATCGTCAGGTATATAGGCTATATGCGCCTTACCATAAAACGGCATCAGGTGATGCTCACATAATGAATAAAAATAAATATCCTTCTCAACTACTATCTCACCATCACTTACACTAAATGTCTTACTAAGGTGCTTTGCTGCATCATCATCATACCCTGCAAGCAGTTCCTCATACATCCTTGCAACCCTGTCAGGAGTTCCGACAAGTCCCTGTCTTTCTGTATCTTCTCCGATACCCTTAAGTAACATTTTAACCGCTTCTTCTACTAATTTTTTATCTACCATGATTACCTCTTTATACATAAAACTCATGTCATACACTTTTTTTCATTTACCACTATACAACTTTTTACATTCTAGCAAATATACAATGTTATTTCAATAAGAAAGAACTGAACTGTTAAGCTTCTCCTGATACCCGGCCTTTTTACATTTTAGAAGCTCATATGTTAGTGGCAGCAATCTTTTATCTGTTATCTTATCAAGCATCTTCAAACGCTTCTCACTAATATTTTCTTCTGACTGACATAATATATAATCCTCTTTAGTCATATGCCAGTACTGAAATTCGCCGTTATAATATAAAGACAGCTTCCATGCAATAAGTAATCCCTCCGGATCAAAGTCTCCTGCATAATATACTTTTGTCCCACTCTTTGCTAAAAGATCCAGTACAACAAGACTTGCAAGTCTTGGCTGGCCGTTCATGCACATATACGCCTTATTTTCACACTTATTTCCACATAGGGCAGCATAAATCGATGGATTTTCCACAATATAAATCTCATTTTGTGGGCAGGAAAGTTTCTCCCACTTAGTTATGGCAGCCAAAGGAACCTGAACCATGTCTTTCTCATTGCAAAAGCCTTCCATCCCCATATGAATACTGCCATCTTTATTCCACGCATGAACACCATAAAGCATCGCATAATTAGACACATCATCTATCATAATACCCGTTTCAAGATAACTTTTCTGTCTTTTATAAGAATGAAATATTTCTGAATCAGGTACATCTATTCCACGAAGTTCCAAATCTTTTTGCACCAATTGATTTAAGAACTTTCCCCCGAAAGTTCCATTGTCAAATGCATGGGGATTACCTGTTATAAGTGTTGAAAACACAGCAAGATACATCATATCTTCATTACGGTATGGAAAGTTGTTAAAAATCTCTGCACCTAACTGCAATATTTCTTTCCATTCACCAAGTTCCTTATCTTTATCTGCCTTTACTATTCTGGCAATCATAGAAATCTGATCTTTAGCCGGTGTTCCTTCATACTTTTTTTCAAGTTCGCACTGTATTTCTTCCTGCTTTTTTCTAAATTCTTCTTCCTGCTCCTTCTTTCCAATCATCTTCTTGTTGAAAAAAAGTTCAAGCAGTCTGTCCGGAGTTATATCATGAAATTTACTTGCCTTAAGGGCATTACTAAACCTGTCTGCCGATATCGAAACGCTCTTTCTTCCATGATAATTTCTTCCAAAAAAGCCTTCCAGTGCCTCAATATCATTATTTGACAGATTTGTAACTTTTACATTGCCGGAAAAATATCCATAAGATTCATACTTATTCTTAAACCCTTTAAACAGCTTTTCCCAGATGTCATCCTGACGAAAATAAGCAAGACATTCCTTCTCCTGATTATTCAAGCTCTGCACTCCTTTGTTCTACCATTTCTTCTGACTCTAACATTTCCTTTGTATGACCGTTCCAAAAATAAGACATAACAGTAACAAACTTAGCATTTTTAGGTCGCTGTAACTGATATATGGCAAGTGCATCGAGTGTATCACAATCGCCCCATAGTACCTGTGAATTGATTATAAAATCAAACTCAAACTCTGTCATAAGCCTGAACATATCACGAATATTACTGTTATCAACTCCGGCAAATGCTTCATCAAGTGAAATTAACCGTGGAGCATCAGCTCTTCCACCCTGATATTTTGCTACAACAGCAGAGAACAATGGCACATACATTGACATAGCCTTTTCCCCACCACTAAATGTACCAAATACGCTGTTGGTAAGTTCTTTCTGTCGTTCGCGCGGTTTTTGTGAAAATAGCTGGAATTCAAACCATTTACGATAATCAAGTGTATCTTTCATCACCTGATAAAATGATACCATTCCACCACTGTCTTTCGTGTGTCTTCTTGCCTCTTCTACTTTAGAACGGAAATGCATTGAAAGCTTTGATGCCTCTTCTTCACTCATCAAACGGTAATCCTTTTTAAGTAATTCTACCAGCTCTTTTGTATCTAACTGCTGCTCACTCTCTGCTGTTTTACTTCTCCATCTTAAACTTAACCTTAGTCCGCTTGACGTATTCATGCTTTCCATTAATTTATTCATCTTAGCAACCCATGCATTTGATGCGTTAATTTTTCCTCTTATCTTTCTGCTCACCGTATTAGCTAAAATATCCTCGAATAATTCCCTGTCTCCTGCCTTAATCAAATCCTGAAGTTCCTCTATATCCTTCTGTAAATGTGAAAGCAGTTTTGTAAAAGGTATCTTTGTTCCCTGATATCTTGCAGTAATATCAATTCTCTTTGCAGATAACATATTATCACGTCTCTCTTCATCAAGCTCCTGAAAAAGCTCCGTCTGCATCAATTGATAATCATTTAAAAAACCACGATTTTCAAAGTACACCTGATTAAGACTTTGAATAACATCATTTTTACTGAGTGCCTTTACATCCGCCCCAAGATATTCACTTACATTTTTTGCAGTATGCTCCATCTCTTCCTGAAGTTCAACATACTCAAGCTGTAACTCTGCTTCAAAACACTTTTCGTGATACTTCTCCTGTAATTGAAATTCCTCTAACTGCCTTCTGCAGATTTCTAAATGCTTTTCATACTGTGTATATCGTTCCTGATTTTCCGTACGTTCCTTAACACACTTTTCCAGTTTATTATGATAATCACTAAGCCAGCTTATACAATAATCTAATCTTTCCTTTATCTGGTCATAATCAGTTAATTTTAGCTGTTCCTGTATAGAATCATATTCCGCCTGATTTTTTCTAAGTTTCCTGTCTGCAGTTTCGATGTCATAAATTATCTGATCCATATCATCAATAATATTTTCCATCTGCTCTGCCAGGCTTTTAATAGACTGAACAACATTTAAATACATCCAGTGAGCCGACTGAAGTTTAACAAGAAGATTATTATACTGTTCTGCCGCATTATATGCCGTCTTAAAAACAGAATAATTACAATCAAGATAAAGAACTTTTGCAATCTCATATGCCTGTTCTTTCTTTTCTCTGATTTCCTCCTTTAACTCCTTAATGCGTTCCTCTTTTTCAAGCTTTTTATTATTTAATGCGTCACATTCTTTTTCCACTTCTGCAAGCATTTGAAAAGCTTCCCTAAGGTCAGTATCATCTGGTAAAAGCCCGTATTCTTCTTTTAATTTATTAATTCTTTCACCTAATATTTTATAATCACCATCAAGTTGTTTAAGTTCTTTTTCTAATACCTCCATCCTCTCTTTACATGCTGCAATCCTCATCTGCCTTGACTTTTCTCTTGCCTTAGTTCCTATATATTCTGCCGTATGCTCTCCTGTAATGGTTCCTGCAAGCACACCCATCTGATAATGACCTTCAGGCGATACAGATACCATTCCGTTATCGCCATATTCGATACTGCTTAAAATGCCAGTTAGTCTTTGATTGGAAAATATATCATTTACTTCATCATTTAGTTCAAGTACATCTAAAAGACTTCTTTCCGCCTTTGTTTTACACATGAAAAGATAATGATCTTCACAACCTTTTTCCATCTGCAATACCTGTTCTTTATAATCCTCATCTACAACTATTGCATCTAATATTTCCATCTTTAATAAGGCTTCTTCTAAATGATTACAAGTTTCTTCATCAAGCTCTTTACCAAATTCAATAACCTTATAAAACTCCTGATAAGGAATTCCAAGCTTATCTAATCGTTCACGATTTCTTATAACTTCCTCGCTTCTCTCAGGGGTTGGTTCCTTTTCACCCTCCCACTGAGCAAGCTCATTCTTTACTAAATCGTATTCCTTTTGTTTATCCTCTGCTTCCCTGCGATTTTCATTAACAGCCGTTTTTAACTTAAGATCATTCTCAATCCAGAAGTCACCTACTGTCTTTCTTACACTTGAAAAATCAGATTGTGCATTATATGAATCTGCAAAATGACTTAAATCATTAAGGCAATCTCGTTCAAGGATTAATTCCTTATTTTCTCCGTTCCAATGGTATAATTTTTCCTTCCACTCATTCTGAATCTGTACAAACTGACTTTCAAGCTCTGACTGTCTTTTCTGTTTTCCATTAAGAATTTCTATGCACTCTTCACGTTCCTTCATTAATGCGTCTGCCTGTCTGTCCAAATAATCGGACTCTTCTAAAATGCGAAGTCCATCTCCAATCTTTTTTCTTATATCATTAAACTGTTTTTCGTGAGTATCAAATGAATAATTTTCTTCTAACTTCTGTAACAATTCATCCTTAAAAAATGTATGCTCTTCAAATGACATGTCTTCTGCTTCTGACTCCATCTGTTCAAGCAGATCTTTAATTTCTTTTTCTCTTATATACTTTTGATTCTCTGCTTCATCCTGACGATTCCTTATGTCTCTTTCCTGCGATTTTTTATTATCTAGCAGTTCCTGCTTTTTCTTTATTATGCTCTGCCCTTCTTTTATCTCCTTTTCTAATTCATCCTCTCTTTGCTTTAGTCCTACTGCATCACTTTTATTCAAAGAGTCACGTTCTTTTTCCAATGATTCCCTCTTAGCTTCAATACCCTCATATTCATCCTGAAGCTCTTTAATCCGTCCGGCACACTCTTCTTTTTGCTGTATAGTTGTATCTTCATCCCTCTTACACTCAACTAATTTTTCCTGAACTTTTCTTAATGCCATGGCTTTTTCAAACAGTAACATCTGATTATACTTTCCAAAAACTTTACTGATTTTCTCTGCTGCCTGACTTGCTGCTATACGAGCCTTCAGGTTCATATTCATTGTATCCATATTTTCAATAGCTTCTGACATTGGTCTAAGATCATCATCTGATAATGGCTGAAGAGAGTCACTTAATATTTCATTAATTACAGATGGTTTGAAATCCTTTGAAAGCTTTGGAGTACGAAGCTGTATCAATAAATCAACCATCTCCTTATATTCATCTACCGTATCAAAACCAAATATCTGTTGATTAACATACTCCATATAATCTATCTGACGGTCAAATACTCTTCCCCCCGGTACTATACGATTTTCGAGCTCTTTTTTAGATAACGTAATTTTTTCTCCCATATCTTTATATAAAAAGAAGTCCTTGCCGATTCTTCTTCCATCAGTAAGACTAAAGTACCATTTATCAAGGGGCTTTCCCTTTCTTGCCCTCATTCCCATTCCTATCGTAATATATGTGTCTGACTCTTTTCTGCGAAATTCGAGATAAAGATAGCCTGTCCTTTCTTCGCTTTCATCATCATCTTCCAAAAGATAGTTACTCATTTTACGATCTTTTGAGCCAAACGGATCAAGTCTTTCAGGACTCATATTACCATCCAGTAAAAGAGGAACTATACTCTGCATCGTAACAGACTTTCCAGAACCGTTAGAACCTCGAAGCAGCATACGCCCTTTTGAAAATGAAAATTCCTGTTCATCATAATACCAAAAATTAACTAATCCTATTTTACTTGCCTGCCATCTGCTATTCACCTTTTTCTCCTCCTTGGTTTACTTGTAGCTGAAATCATCCGGATAACAACCTTTAATTTTACCGATAGCAGGATATATCATTATCTGCCTGTTTTCCGGTATTCTTCGTATAAATTTCCACAACTCCATCTGTTCTAATACTATTTCAACAAATTCACTATCTGTCATTTCCCTGTATTTCTTTGTAAAACCTTCACCATACTTTTCTTTCACGTCAATGATTAATCGTTCAAAATCGATCTCATCTGCTGTACATATTTCATCCGCTGTCTCTTTCCATATATGATTTTTAATCTTATCCTGTATCTCCCCAAATACCAATAACATAACGTCAGAATTAACATTATTTCCAGGAAAAACAGTACCTATTTTACATTCATCACCAACAATAACAAAAGCACTTCCCTTGTGAATATGCACATGGCAGTCAAATGTTTTTTCAAGATCTTCACTCAAACGTCTTCCATAATATTTCAAGTATTCAAAGTCTTCCTGTGAACCTTCGCTGCGATACATTCCCGGAGCAAATAATAACCTCTTATATACACGGTGTCTTCTTGCCATACCCCTGTCTTCATCCACGTCAAACCAGTCACTTTTTGTGAAATCATCAGGATATGTATATTCCATTATGTCGTGTGTAAAACTGCGCATAAAGTATCTTGACGCACCTGTATTTTCATACAAAACTTCCTCGGATTCATTATCCATAAATGAATTATCGTTTCCATCCGTAACCTCAATCATCCCTTGTTCCACTGCATAACGAAGAACTTTAATCAGTCTGCGTCTGCTTGTAAATAATGTCCAGTCAACAGGCTCTCCCGGCATATTTGCAGCAATGTATTCTGTCAGCTGCGACAAAATAAATTGTTCCTGTGCATCTTTATCCTCCAAAAACATCAAAAGTATACATAAAAAAGCATATTCCTCTTTAGAAGAAAATTCCTGTATTCCCATAAAGCTCTCTGCAACAACGGGAATTTTTTCCATTTTTACAAGCAGTGCATTCTCTATAATCTGACATCCGAGCTTATCTGATGCAAATTTACGTATTTCTCCAATTGAATCTCTGACTTTATAATATAATTCTTTATCTTCTGATTTTAAAATCCAGCGTTTATTTAAAAGCTGTTCTAGTTCACTGTTCATGATGATTCTATTCCTCCTGAAATTCAATGACACATTTTGGCATTTTAAGATTACCGTCTTCACAATGTACAACACACTTTTCGTTTTTTTCATCTGAAAATTTTAATATATACCTTCTTCCATCCTCTGTCCTTGCAGTTAATTTAGAATCCTCCAATGCATCAGACAGCCATTTAAGCAAAATTTCACGTATTCTCGGTTCAATAACAGGAAGCTTTGAAAAGTCAATCTGTCCATTCACTTCCAGATTTTTCAGCTTCTCCATCTCTTCTTTGTGTTTCTTAATAAAGATACGTCTTGCCTCGCGTTTTTCTTCTGATAAATCTTTAATCGAACTTCGGCTTGTTTTCTCCCTGTATGTGCGAACTCTTGGTTTTAAAATAACTTCGGCTGACTGCTCCTCATATACACCCTTGTTCATACTGTCTGTTTCCCTGATTAAGTCACCTTTTAAGTGATATGGTCTTTCAATACCAAATACCATTGCAGACATTTTATGTGCATCATCTATCTCTTTACATTGTAAAAACATCTGTGCAACTTTCCTGTATTCTTCACGGCGGTTTGCCCCAAGTGCGTTCTTTTCACTAATCTGTGCAGCATAGCGTGTGATTCTTCGTATAATATCATTTGTCGCATCAAATAATTTCATTGCTTCATTTTCCTGACCTTCATTTGAGACAAACCAGTCATACATGCTTTGATAACGACCTTTTACCTTTTCTTCGATTAAATCACGTGATACTTCTACATCCATTCTTGGTATCATAAGTTCATACTGAACAATCTTATCAAACACATTTTTCTTAATATCTTCATCAAGCATCCGAAAATACTCTTCGATAGCTCCTACATTTCGCTGTAATCCCTTTATAAAGCTTCGCAGATATTCTATCAGTCTGTCTTTAAACACAAGAAACTCTTTTGTCTGCATCATTTTCTCTGCCTTGACACTATTTAAGTCACGAATATAATCCTGATAATTCTGATTAAGCCTCACAAAATCATTATTTAAATCTGTCCACCATGTATATACATCGTTAATATCTTTGTCCTGCATATTAACGAAACGATCCATATTGTTTCTTATCCGTTCCAATAAAGTTGGTTCTAATGATGCTCCTTCTATAAACAGATTTTCAAGTCTTATTACAAGTCTTTCAATCTCAACACTATACTCCGACATTTGATAACGAAACTTTTTATTCTTAAATTCTTCTATAGAAGAAACCTTTCGCGTATCCTGTATTGTATTAAGATTCTTCCACTCCGTTAACATACTAAGATCCTGCTGACACTGTTCCATACGGTAATCCTTGAAAAACGGATCTTTTATCATTTCCTCATAAACATCTTCCTGATACAGCCAGTATCTGAGTTTCTCATAATTTTCATAGAATATTCGCATAATACAGCGGTATCTGCTCACATTATCAGCATTCAGATACTTTACCTCGGTAAGTGCCTTCGTTAATTTATCATTTGCCTGCAAATTTATTGTCTCCTCTCTATCCTATCAAAACCGTTTTTCCTTTAAATGCAAAACCATACTTACGAATATACTCTTTTGGAAATCCTTTTTCAATATTTCCCAACTCATTATAATTTCTAATATAACAACGATAAACGAATTAATAAAATATTTCAAGGAATTTGTATAAAAAGCATTGTACAATCCTACCATTTACATTAAAATAATAGTATATTTGCTAAAATATCCTTTCATTCACGCAATGAATAAAACAAAAGTTGCAACGTAGCGACTGACAGCAGTCCATAGCTATATTATTTGTTAAATATAAAAACTGCTGGCAGGTTTTATGAATGTTGTGAATGGAAGGCTGAACTGTTATTTATATTTTGTCAGAAGGAAGGACTCGCCTTAGAAGGAAGATTCCTTGTGACCTACTTTTTTAAGATAAAGGAGATGCCTATGAATATTAAGACAAAACTTTCTTTAATTTTCGGATCTGTTGTTCTTGCGATTGTATCGGTTATCGGTATAACATCATTTAACAGCAGTTCAGAAATGGGAACCTCAGATGCTAAAAACTCTATGCAGATTTCAGCCAATCTTGCTGCAAGTGAAATTAAGGGTAAACTCGATGATTTTATGAAGATGGCTCAGGTATCGGGACAAGATCCAATACTTTCAAACTCAAAGTCTGATTCTAAGGTAACTTCACGTATCGACAGCCTTGCTTCCACATATTCCTTCACAAGCGGTAATATACTCGATGCCAATGGAGTGAGTCGCAAGGACAAAACCGATTTTTCCGACAGGGACTATGTACAGAAAGCATTATCAGGCAACGCTAACATATCTGACCTTACATTAAGTAAATATACACAAAACTACGGATTCAGTGTATCCTCACCTGTGTATGATAAAAATAATGCAGTGAATGGTGTTGTTTATTATCGTATGGATGTTGATTTTATGAGCAATATATTAGATCAGATTTCCATCAGCAACAACAGCTATACATACCTCGTAGATGGTAACGGACTCGTAATCGTCCATCCTGATAAATCATTAATTGGCGAATATAATATCACCGATACTAAAAGTGGTCTTGGAGATATTTCAAAAGCAATATTAAGTAATGAAAGCGGTGCAGGCGAATACACTAAGGATTCTAATGATTACCTGTGTGGTTACAGTCCGATTGAAGATACAAACGGCTGGACTGTAGTTGTTGCTGCACCAAAGAACGATTTTATGGGACCAACAAAGGCAGCAATGAAAACACTTATGATAGTATCTATAATCGCACTTGTTGCAGCTCTTTTAATAGCCGGTATTTTCTCCGGAAAAATTGGTTCTGCAGTTCATCGTGTAAGTCAGGAATTATCTTATCTTTCTGTCGGTGATCTTACACATGAGATTGATCCAAGCAAACGTAAAGATGAAATTGGTCATCTCCAGAATTCTACAAGAGAATTACAGCAGACATTTAGAAAAATTATCAATGAAACTAATACCATTTTAGGTGGAATGGCCAATTATGATCTTAGGCAGGAGGATATGCACCCTTATCCCGGCGACTTTAACCAGTTGTCTGATTCTGTAAATAATATCAGAAAAATACTGCAGGGACTTATTCGTCAGGTACAATCAGCAGCTTCTTCTGTCGGAATAGGTTCAAGTGAACTCTCATCGGCAGCTGATGCATTAGCCGCAGGTACAGTTACTCAGGCTTCGTCAATAAGCCAGTTAGTTTCAAGTGTAGAAGAGGTAACAGAACGAATTGTATCTGATTCAGAGAATGAAGAAAATGTACAAAAGCGTTTACAGGAATTAGATTCTCTGATTGTTACCGGTAATAACAGAATGGATGACTTAGATGCAGTAGTTGCAGAAGTTGCAAATATGTCATCTGATATCCAAAATATAATAGGCACTATCGAGTCAATTGCATTCCAGATTAATATATTGGCACTAAACGCATCTGTTGAAGCGGCTCATGCCGGGGAAAGCGGTCGTGGTTTTGCAGTTGTTG
>JALERT010000014.1 GCA_022764445.1 Lachnospiraceae bacterium
AATAGCATGTAAGCTAATCAATGATGATATTCACTGAGTTACTTCAAGTTTATCGCACAGTCTATAAAAATAAGATCTGTTAGCTTTCTAAATTTTCAATCAGAAATAGCTGTTATATTAATTGCTTTTAAATGAGTAAATATAGCCTAAGGAATATCTAACTTATTATAAAATCACAGATGGATATGATGATGCTTTTGATCAATACGTCAAAACTGGAGGAATGTCTGGTGCTTATGTTTATAAAACGGAAAATCGACAATATGACTATGTACGTGATGTTTATTCAACTGTTATGAAATGACCTTTGTCAAGCAAAAGATAACTTTTTGAATGTCATTTATCGAAGAAGATAAGGAAAGAGTTCCGAATTGTAACAGTTCTCGGTAGTTGGCCATTCTGTTATTCGTGTATCAGGAAATGAATTTCCACCCCACCAGGTCAATGGTTTCGCCGCCAGCTCTGTACTCTATTTTCTTGGATCACATAAAGAAGCTGTGCCATCATAGTTGATTCGCAGATAGCTGAACCGTCCGTATTGTCCGGTCACTCCTTCCTTATCTCCTTGATCTCTTCATTCTATTGATTATCTTTTTCATTGATTAAACCAGACTTTCTTTTATCACCTTATCTTTCTCACATTTAGCTTGTGAATGAGCATATGCCGCGAAAGCCGCTTTATAGCTGGAAATCTTCCTGCTACACTTGTTAACCGTGTTGCCAAAGGACTTTATTTTTTTGGAGACACGGTTTTTTGAGGGTGCAGGGAGATGGAACCCGGCTGTCAAGCGGATCGTGGAATAGCGGAATGGACAACAGACATCACTTCTATCACACAAGAACAGTATGGATATTATCCGTCATCATTCCCCATATAAAGCATGCAAGCTCTCTTGTTATCGCACACTTGGCCTTATTTGGACTCTTCATATTGTGAATAACAAGATGGTGATATCTCTTTCTTAAGCGTTCATTGGCTTTATCTGCATAGGCAATGACTTCTTCGACATTACCTTCTTGCCTCTTCTTCAACTCTTTACTCTTTTTTGATGTAGCTCTTGAAAAGCACTGTGCTGCTTCTGTCAGTAATTTGCGGATAAATCTGTTCCCCTGTTTGGTAATGCCAGTCTGGTTATGATCGTTACCACTACTCTGCTCACCAACAGACAATCCCAGATAGGCAACAAAATTCTTGGCTTTCATGAATCTTGCGAAATCTCCAATCTCTACAATGACAGCTAAAGCAGTGAGTGTCTTAATACCTTTAAAACATGTAAGTTTATGTACAGATTCTCTGTATTTATCCATCTGTGCAAATTCTTCGATGCGTCTGTCTTTTTCTTCAAGCTTCTCAGTAAGATATTCATATTCTAAAAGTAAACTGTTCAATGTTTCTTTCAGAACAGGCTGTGAGAAAGCAAGATTATTCAACCACTTCATGTGTTTCTGAGTCCATCCAGTTTCTTCGTAGTGCTGACCATGGCGGTTACAGAAAGCCATGATGTGCTGCTTACAGCGCTTCAGTTCCATACGAACATCTTCACGTGCACGAATAAATTCACGAATAGCTTCATCTTCTTCGTCAGGTGTAGCTACAGAACTGTAATCATCATTGCGTAAAGCTTTGGCAATTGCTTCAGCATCACGAATATCGTTCTTTGTTTTCTTTCTGCGATTTATGGCAGTACCAGGAATGGTACTTGGAGCCATAACGACACAGTTGAATCCATTTTCGTTCAGATCACGCTGCAGCTTGAAACCGAGACATCCTGCTTCGTAGCCAAGAAGAATATCTTCCTTTTTAAGATTGTATTTCTTGCATAATGCATTAGCATATTTCAAGATATAAGTAAGCTTTGGAGCATACTTGCAGGTGTTGAATGGCTTGTCTTCTGCATCTATAGCAGTAGAGAGTGTGTAATTTGTAGTATGTGCATCAATTCCGATAAAACATGTTATCATGATAACGGCCTTCCTTTCTTGTATTAAGGCAACTTCCTAATACTCTTGTTTTTATTACCAATAACAAGTATATCTCGGATGATCCTCGCTGCTACAAGTTATTGGGAGGTCATTTCATATTGTCTATTATTATTCGAGATTTAGTTGAAAAGTATAAGATAAGAAATAAACTAGAATTTACGAATATATCCGAATTTATGATGGATAACATTGGAAACTTGCTTTCTCCAAATAATATCTGTGAGACTTTAAAGAATAATCAAAGTGAAATAACAAGAAAGACTGTTTCAAAATACATTGGCTATT
>JALERT010000030.1 GCA_022764445.1 Lachnospiraceae bacterium
AGATACTTCTACAGCTTGAGATTCTATAGCTTCAGTCGCATTTCCTGGAATAGTTACATCTTCAGCAAATGCTGGAGCTGCTGTGCCCAGTACCGATATAGGTACTAAAGCTGCAGCTAAGAGTTGTTTGAGTTTTCTCATAAATCTTAATTCCTTTCTTTAAGTTTACCCTCTAGGAATGTTAATAATAATTACTTAAAAATACGAATTTTTATCTTATTCTCCTGTAGTTGCTGTTGAATTTGTATTCAGTGCGATTGCAAAGCTTAACTGACCACTCCAATCACCAGCTGTTAAATCAGCAGCCTTAATAGCATCAGTTCTTGATACTCCTCCTTCAGCATTAATATCTGAAGCCTCAAATTTACAATCACTTTCTTCAAGTCCATTTCCGTCGGTATCTGTAACACTTGCTGTCACATCAGCTTTACCGTGACTATCTTTTAAAGTAAATGATGAATCAGGTGTTACAGTAACGTATTCGTTACCACTAACATCTCCTGTTACGGTAACTGTATACTCTGCGCTCTTTGAAGTTCCGTCAAGAGTAATTTTTTTAGGAATCGAAACTGTGAATGTACTATCCTGAGTATAAGTTACTGTTGCTTCTCCTGTTGTTGCAGAAGAAATTTCTTGTGTTTCGGTAACTCCTGTTTGTACTGTTTGTGCATCCTCTGCAAATGCAGGAGTTACTAATGTTGCAGCCATACTTATAGCTGCTAAAGTTGTTGCTGAGATTTGTTTGAGTTTTTTCATGATTAATAATTTCCTTTCATATATTAAATTTTGCGTATAATGCGCAATTATTTGATATATGACTGAGAAAAAAATTGAACGATTACTGTTTTCTGTTCTACTGTATTTTGCTAAACAGCTTATCAAATTTTTCATCTGAAGAAGCTTTCCATTTTTATAGTCATTTCTTTGTCTCTGGCACCACAATCCTAAAGAATATTAGGTCGTTTTTCCTTCACAATTCTTGCCACGTCAAAAAATAATGTGCCTCTACTATCTTCAAAACCTCTTTGCTTTCCACTTATTGAAAATGCCTGACACGGAAAACCAGCACATAATATATCATGATCCGGGATCAGTTTTTCATCAACTTTTGTAATATCACCTTCAGGTAAATCTCCGAAATTATCCTGATATACTTTTTGTACTGGTTCGTCCCACTCACTGGAATATACGCATTTAGCTCCTAATGATTCTAATGCAATTCTAAATCCGCCTAATCCAGCAAATAAATCTATAAAAGTCATTCCTTCTAATGTTTTTTCTATTATATCTACCACTTTGTTACTCCCTCTTAAAAATATGTCTTAATTATAGCGCACTGCGCTATAAAAATAAAGAAAAATAACTTTATTTACATAATAAAAAAGACAGCCATTTTCTATAAATAGATTAATGACTGTCTTTTGATTTTTGATATAAAATATTTTTTATCTCATTTTAAAATGTAACTTGGCTTTTTTCACTTTTTTCTCTTATCTCATTTTAAAATGTTATATCTCATTTTAAAATGTAACTGTTAAAAAATTGTTAAGTTGCATTTTAAAATGAAACAAATTCGCGGTTTTTAGCCCTTATTTTCTCTATTTTTTACATTTTAAAATGAAACATATGAGATTTTTATTTGCTGTTTTTACCTGCAAATTACATTTTAAAATGAAACATTGTTATTTTCAACTTTACTTTTGATTTATTTTTGATTTTAAAAGCAATTAAACATAACTATAAATTGTCCTTTAAAAGAGCTTTGTAATTCCTTAATACAAAAAATCCCAGGTAATCTTGTGATTACCTGAGAATGAGTTAGTAGGATTATATTGGAATTATTAGCGTGTCCAATACTTGCCTCGATGTGTTGATCTTAAATAAGTAGCTGCAGTTGATTTATTTGATAAATCTGAACTACTAATTGCTGTAGTTTTTGCACCTGCCGAACTTCCTACATACCAGCCTGTTGGGTTGTCGAAAGTGGCATTTGTGAGGCTTGAACAGTCATAAAATGCAGAATCCCCTATACTTGTCACACTGTTTGGAATTGTTATGCTTGTGAGGCCTGAACAGTGATTAAATGCATCACTTTCTATACTTGTTACACTACTTGGAATTGTTATGCTGGTTAAGCTTGTACATCTCTGGAAGGCTTGACCTCCTATACTTGTTACACCTTCTGGAATTGTTACGTTAGTTAAGTTTGTACAGCCCCAAAATGCTGCAACTCCTATTCTTGTTACACTATCTGGAATTGTTACACTAGTTAAGTTTCTACAGGTATCAAATGCATGAACTCCTATATTTGTTACACCATCCGGAATTACCACTCTTGTTGCTGTTGGATAATTATTTGTTAATACATAATATCCAGATGCTGGAGTGTTTTTATTTATATAATTCGTCTCTACATCAATACCACTTTCTTCCCAAGTACAAAGCATTACACCATCTGCATCATACAGACCGGCCTCTAAAGAAGCGGTATTTCCTATTTTAAAGTTTAATGTTCCTTTCCACTTACCTGCTGTTAAGCCTTCAGCTGTAATAGTTCCTTCTACAGGCCCACTTGTTGTTTCTTCTGTTGCTTTATTAACTGCTTTTATAGTAGCGTTCTCAAGGTCATACTTAAATGCAGTATAATCTTGTGCAACTGAAGCTGTTACGGTTCCTTTACCGTTTTCATCTGTAAGAGTTACTTCGTCGCCTGGTGTAACAGTTATTGTCTGATCTGCGTAAATGTCTCCTGTTACATTAACATGGTAAGATGTTGAACCGTTTCCTGTTAAAACAATTGTTTTTGGAATACTGACTGTAAATGTACTACCTAAAGAATAAGATACTTCTACAGCTTGAGATTCTATAGCTTCAGTCGCATTTCCTGGAATAGTTACATCTTCAGCAAATGCTGGAGCTGCTGTGCCCAGTACCGATATAGGTACTAAAGCTGCAGCTAAGAGTTGTTTGAGTTTTCTCAT
>JALERT010000078.1 GCA_022764445.1 Lachnospiraceae bacterium
TTGGCCTTCAACCTCTACATAATAGACTTTATCGACGTGATTTTTTGGAGCCAAAAGACGATGTGCAAGCTTTCCATCATCCGTAAGGAGCATAAGCCCTTCCGTATCGATGTCAAGTCTCCCGACAGGTGCAATTTCGCGCTCTGTATCAATCAGGTCTACGACAGTTTTGTACTTCTTATCTTCAGTCGCAGACACAACACCGGCCGGCTTATTAAGAACATAATATACAAATTCCTCGTACTCGATTTTGTCATTATCAAGATAGACTTCGTCCTTTTCAGGATCGATTTTAAGCGCCGGGTCTTTCTTGATTTTGCCCCCAACTTTTACATGATTATGATAAATCCGCTCAACCGCCTCGCTGCGGCTAAGCTTAGTCATGTTGCTTATGAATTTGTCAAGACGCATCTTTGCCATGAGTGTTCCTTTTTGTGCATATCAATTAACTTAGAAAGAAATCAATCAACTTAGTAAGAAATAAATTGACTTATAAAGAAATAAAATAACTTAGAAAGTATACAGGAATTCGAAAATGTGTGCAAGCATAAACAGGTGCGTTCGACAAAAGTCGAACGCACAGGAACACAAATGTAACAGAAAAGGGATTATCAGCATGTGGTTTTATTTAATTATTTATTACAAGAAATTGCATAATCTGAACTAGATAACATCCTAAAGACTATTTATCTTTCCTCTGATTATACAATTAGTTTTGAAGACCATATTTTCCATTTCGACAGTTCCACAGGCATCATTGACAAAGTCTGCGTAATAATCACTATTGCCAAAAAATCGATCAAGAATAATCGATGTGTCTGTTATACCATCATCAATGCTACCATTGCAGGTGTTATAACTGCTGTATTTATAGTCTATAGTTCTACGTACAAGACCGCCTAAGACAGGACGCATATGAATATATCGACTTGCGCATAGCATTAAATTGTCATCATGTTGTGGCATTTCATAGATACATGTCTCAAATGCGATACCACTTTCTTTTTTCTTTCTAAAATGGCATAAATATGTATGATTTAGCCATTTTACCGCTTTATTTATTGGCTTGTGTTCCTTCTCAACGAGCAAATGATAACAATTCGGCATTAAGCAATAAGCGATAACCCTAAAGTCAAAGTAAACCTTGCAGATTGACAGAAGACATAAAAACACCTCATAATCTCTCGCACGTCTGAACAAATCGATTGCTACATTTTCCGCATCATATAAACAGTCTATACCACCCTGGACCCAATACCGTCTCCGCCTATGCATCACTCCTCCTTCCTGCTTAATAACCCCCTTATTACCTATAGGCATTAGCATCATCAAGTATTAGGTATAATATATGGTCTGTTACATTGTGCTATTTTATATATGTCGCCGTAATAATTAATAATTCATACAGATTTTGTTGGAATAATGTGAATAATCTGTAAATTATATATAAACCTCTCATTAATGATTAAGTTACCCTATCGTTATCCACAATTTCCTACTGTCATCCAATGCAAAATATGATAAAATACACATTATGGATAAGGAAAAAGTTACACAGTTTTTGGACAAATTGGACATAGAATATGACCTTTTGCAACACCCGGCAGCTGTGACCGATGAAGCAATAAAATATCTTGATGAAAATTTGCCGTCTAATCCGTGTAAGAATTTATTTCTTGTGAACAGGCAGGGAACCGAATTTTATCTGTTGATGATGCCAAGAAACAAGGATTTCAGGACGAAATACATCAAGGAGCAGCTTGGGCTTTCGCATCTTTCTTTTGCCAAGGAGGAGCATATGGTTGAAAAGCTTGATGTGCATCCGGGCTCGGTCAGCGTCATGTGCCTTATAAATGAGAGCGCGCACGATGTGCACTTTATTCTTGATGAAGATGTGAAAAAATCAAAAACGATACGTTTTCACGTCGGGGATAATACATGCTCGGCAAGGGTCAAATTGAGCGACTTCCTTGAGAAGATTATCCCGGCAATCGGGAAAGAACCAATATCAATCGATATCCCGGATATAAGAGAATAAAAAATAATAGAAAAATAATAGGAACCGATATCCCGGACATATAAAAGTTCAATACAAATCAAATATAATAAAAATAAAACATAAACCAAATAAAAAGTAAAATATAAATCATATATAAACAAAATAAAAAAATAAATCATAT
>JALERT010000111.1 GCA_022764445.1 Lachnospiraceae bacterium
GTCCAAAGTAATATATGATACTCTTGGAGTTGTAATCGTAACTTTTTCATTTAACAGAGTTGATAATGTCGTTGCTGCAGTACCCATATTTATATTGGCAATCTCACCTACAGCATCTTTTTCTGCGTCTGTCAGTGATACTGAATCTGAAGAAGGACTTCCTCCTACGGTCAGCGCATCAATTTCTTCCTGAGATAACATACCATCCATTGATCTATTGCTCCTCCCTTATTACTGATGTAACTCGAACTGCATAAGAATCTGATGTTGCACCCGGTAAAGCTTTAAACTTTTTAATGTTACCAACATATACATCAAGTTCATCTTCTACTTTTGTATCCAGCTTGATTATATCACCAATCTGAATATTCATAAAATCATTTACAGATATAGAACTTCTACCAAGCAATGCCCTGATAGGAATCTTTGCACGGCTGATTAAAGCTTCTATATTTTCCTGATAACTACCGGTATCATTTTCTTTCATACTTGAATACCAGTACTTAGTGTTAAGTTTATCAATAACAGGTTCAACACACGAATATGGTATACATATATTCATTAATCCCTCAACTGAACCAATTTTGATATTCATAGTAACAATTGCTGTCATTTCACTCGGAGAGATAAACTGTGCAAACTGTGAATTAGTCTCAATTCTCTCTAATCTCGGTTCGAGTTCAACAACGCTCTCCCAAGGATCAACCAGCAGGTTTGTACATACCTCTAAAACTCTTTCAAGAATAATTAACTCTATCTCAGTAAAGTCTCTGGAATGCTCCAATGGATTACCACCACCGCCAAGCATTCTGTCTACTATGGCAAATCCAAGATTAGATGCAAGTTCAATTATTATATTGCCTTCAAGTGGAGCGAAATTAACAACCCCTAAAAGAACCGGATTAGATAATGCATTAGAAAATTCTGAATATGTATTTGCTTCAGCATTCATTACCTCAACCTGTATATTCTTACGCAGATATGCCGGAAGGTTCGTAGACATCAGCCTGCCATAATTTTCAAATATTATTTCAAGCGTTCTCAAATGATCTTTTGAAAACTTAGAAGGTCTGGCAAAATCATAATTTCTAATACTTTTTTCCGGAGTATTATTTAACTCATCCGCATCCAGTTCCCCATTATTTAATGCATTGAGTAGATTATCTATCTCTGCCTGAGATAAGGTATCTCCCATTTTTTTCACCTCTCACCTGCGGTCGCATTTTTTCATAAAACTTTAACATTTTACACATTTACTTTTCTATCATATCACATTTTGTCAATTATGCAAAGTAGATATTTATATTTTACTGTTTGCGGAAGTTGCTGATTGTGATTTCTACGATAGATTTGGTATCAAATTTCTTCTGGATTGCTGCGAGCGCATCTTTTTTCACCTTATCTTCAGTAACGCCATCTTTATCATATTTCTGAATTGCATTTCTTATACAGTCTGTGATTACTGACTGGTTTGCAGTAATTACATCTGTCTTAAAATCATCGTAATCATCTGCTTTTTTATTAACACTTACCGTATATCCTTCAAATATAGCATAGTGCTCGCTTCCGTCTGCACTATTCTGAAGATTTATAGTCTGCTGCTCTTCAAATGATACAGTTGTAATCTCTAAATCCTTTAATGTATAATCTGCATCTCCTTTTGCATCATTGTCGGCATCTAATTCAAGATTAAGAACAGATGCAACCTGTGTAATAAGAGCATTGGTTTTCTGAAATGATGGCAGCATTACAAAAAACATTATTGCTGTTAATATTACGTTAATTGCTGTAAGTGCTGTAATAATTACGCTAAAAATATTTTTTTTCATATTAACCTCCATA
The DNA here is from genome assembly GCA_022764445.1 of Lachnospiraceae bacterium. Lineage (GTDB taxonomy): Bacteria > Bacillota > Clostridia > Lachnospirales > Lachnospiraceae > Butyribacter. The sequence goes on from JALERT010000111.1 coordinate 1,843, forward strand.
TTTTATATAATTTTTCTAATTAGAAGTACTGTATATCTTTATTTCAACTCTTCGGTTTTTAGCTCTTCCATCTGCTGTAGAATTATCACGTATCGGATTTAACTCTCCTCGTCCGGATGCTTCCAGATTTTTAGGGTTAAGTCCACGCGTATCTACAAGGTACTCAAGTACCTTTGTTGCCCTGGCAGTTGAAAGCCAAAGGTTACTTGGATATTTTGCATTACTAATTGGAATATTATCTGTATGACCTTCAATCTTAATCATCTTTTTAGGATATTGTTTTAATATTTCGCTTACTCTGCTTAATATCGGTTTAGCACCTTTTCTTATTTCGTCACTTCCTGAATCAAACAAAATACCGCCACTGAGTGAAATCATGACATACTGGTTATTATCATCTGTTTTTACTTCTATCAGATCTTCTATATGCTTCTTTTCGCTCTGTTCTACAATTTCGCTGTATAATTCTTCATTTTTTTCTTTCTGTTCTTCCTTCTTTTTCTTTTCATACTCAGCCATCGGATTTTGCTCGTTAACAGATTCATTCGCCTTACCCATATTGGTTATGTACTGGTCAAGCTCATTAAGCTGGGTAGAACCGCTGGATATAAGCGTTCCCTCACCAATAGCCTTAGCTCCACCGCTAAATATACTATAGCTGTTTGACATTGATGCAACAAGCTCTGCATATTTTACCTGATCTACATTGGACATCGAGAACAAAAGTACGAAGAAGCAAAGCAAAAGATTCATCAGATCGGAAAATGTATCTTTCCATCCGTCTGTTTTAATCTCTTCTTCCTGTTTCTTTGCTTTTGCCATTAAGCTTCACCACCTTCAGGAGCATTTCCTTCATCACCCTCGCCAGCATCGTTTCTTGCAGAAGGAGCAAGGAATGACTTAAGTTTTTCTTCAATAACTCTAGGGTTCTCACCTGCCTGTATCGACAACAGACCTTCCACCATTACTTCCTTCATTGTAATCTCAATAGTATTATTCATCTTAAGTTTAAATGAAATAGGAATACATATCCAGTTGGCAAGAACGGAACCATACAAAGTAGTAATAAGGGCAACCGCCATGGCAGGACCGATTGTACTCATATCATCCATGTTGTACAACATATCAACAAGACCAACCAGTGTACCAATCATACCCCAGGCAGGACCCATTCCACCCCAGTTTGCCCAGAATGAAATTTTTTCACCATGTCTTTTATCTATCGCCGCAAGTTCCGTCTCCATGATATTCCTTACAAGTTCAGGATCTGTACCATCGACAATAAGCATTATTCCTTTCTTCAGGAAATCATCTTCTATTCCGCTTGCTGCTTCTTCAAGAGCAAGAAGACCTTCTTTACGTGCAACATTTGATAAATTAATAATATTTTTTATCGCATCTGCTTCGTTCGCTTCCTGCTTTTTCATTGCAAGTGTAATACTCTTTAAACAGCCCAAAAATTCTGGAAAACTCTTAGCCTGCATAAGCATACAGGAAATAGAACCACCTATAGTAATGAATATAGATACAAGATCATAGTAATGTATAAAGCCCGCCATACCGGCTTTACCATTAGCAATACCAAGAACTATGAATCCTGCACAAGCTATCATACCAACTATTGTTGTAATATCCAAAAAAAGCCACCACCTTATTTTTATTTATATAATATAACAGAAAGATGTAAATAAAATATCTATTTATCTGCAACTTTTCTGCAATTTTCGACATCATTCGACAGGAAAACATTCTCTCCTAAATGATTTTACTAGATTTTTCACATTCTGTCTACTTTCTTTTACAATTATTTTTTTCCCTGTGGTAAGTGTAATTATCGTATCCGGTGTCTCTTCAACCGTTTCAATAAGATCTGAATTAATTGTAATACTTTTCCCATCAAGTCTTGTCACGTCTATCATTTTCCCCTCCTGTGTTTTACACATTTTAAGTTACAGTTCACATCTAACATGATATGAACTGTAACCATTTTTACTGATATATTATAAATTGGTAACAGACGATATCCTCATCTGTTACCAATCATAATTAAAATTACATAAATTATAAATTATCTCTTAAGATTAACTAGCTCTTCAAGCATTGAATCAGATGTTGTTATGATTCTTGAGTTAGCCTGGAAACCACGCTGTGTAGTAATCATTGTCGTAAACTCTGCTGCAAGGTCAACATTGGACATCTCCAAAGCACCTACTGTAAAGCTTCCGCCTGTTGTACCTATATCAGATCCTACACCATTGAACTCTCCTGAGTTACGTGATGCTGCGAACATACTGTCTCCAACTGCCTCAAGACCTGATGGGTTGGCAAAGGTTGTAACTGCTATCTGGGCAAGAACTTTCTTAGAACCATTGCTGTATGTTCCAAGTACATATCCCTTAGAGTCTATTGAGATACCTGACATCTCACCTGCCTGGTTACCTGTACCGTAACCATCCTTATCTCCCTTTGTATAAGAAGTTGAACTTACGCCACTCTGTGAATACTGTGTAAGTGCAGAGAAATCAATCTTAACACCACCCTTATCTGTTGTAGTATTATAATCTGAGAATGTATTATCACGATTTCCGGCATCTGTAATACAAAACATAATACAATTTCCACTGTCTTTAGAAGTCTCAGGGATTTTTTTATCTCCTTCTTTTTCTGTTACAGATTTAAACTCTCCTGTCTCTGTTACAAAAGATAACGTAGGTGCTCCATCACTTGAAAGCTTAAACGCTCCTGTCTTTTCATCTACTGCATCATCTGCTACTGTAAATTCGCAACCACCAAATGAGATTTTAACACCTGTTGCTTTATATGAAGTAAGACCATCATCTCCTACTCCCTTTTCTACAAATATTGAATCTCCGTTTTCATCATAAACATCTGCAAGTGCTACACTGTAATTTGTAAGTTTTGTATCGTCAGCTCCGCCTGCAGCAGCATCATCGGTCTTTTGTGCATAAACATACATCTTAACTGAATACAACTGACCAATGTTATCAAAGAAGCTGAATGTCATAGGATATCCCTGATCTGTAATTGCTGCGTCATTAGCTGCATCATCTTTCTTAGTTACAGTAAGCTGTGAGTCCATCTTATCGATATTTCCTTTTAATGTGATATTGCTTGTCGCTGTTGGCTCATAATACATATTTTCAGCAGACATTACATCAAGATCCTGAACTCTGTCTTTTATTATATCTCCGTCTTTATTGGCAACCCATCCCTGAACTGTTGCACCATTTGTTGTACAGTATAATGTACCATTGGCATCTACATTCATTGCTCCTGATTTTGTAAAATATGTAGCTCCTGCTGATTTAACTATAAGAAATGAATCGCCATTTATAGCAACATCAAGAGCTCTGTTGGTAGTGGATGTACCACCCTGATCAGTTATATTTGTTGTAATAGATGCAACCGATGAACCAAGACCAATCTGCTTGGCATTTGTTCCGGCTGCGCCTGTTGTTGCATCAGCACCTGTTGCTGAAGAAACTGTCTGATAAAATGTATCTGCAAAGTTTACGCTGCTTGACTTAAATCCAACTGTATTAACGTTGGCAATGTTATTACCTACTACGTCCATTCTTGTCTGGTGTGTCTTAAGACCTGCAACACCAGAGAAAAGTGATCTCATCATAATTATTTACCTCCTCAATTATGGAGTACTTATAAAATTCTTCTGTCATTCTGAATTTAAACGCTTCCATAAAGGTCCGGCGCTAAAGTACTCTTATTAACCGATAACAGCTCCATCTATATTGGTAAATATAGAATCTGCTGAATCCCCTATTGCCGTAACAACGGTGTTATTTTTTACATTGACAATAAATGCCATATCATCAACCATTACCAAAGACTCTCGAATTCCTTTTTCCCGTGCCTTCGTTGTACCATTTTCTAAACGTTCCATCTGTTTCTCAGACAGATTGATATTTCTCATAGCAAGTCTTTCATTGGCATGCTTTGAGAACCTCAGTGTTTCAGTTGAATTATTCTTTGTGGTATTTAATACCTCCTCAAATGAAACATCCGTATTTTTAGAATCTTCAGTTTTTGGAGTGCGGTTTCTGAGCAGCTTGTCTGTCATCTCATTAATAGATGCATAATTTTCATTTAATCTCTGCATAAACGCCACCTCATTTCCAATTTTATGATTCTTTATTTTCCGGCTCCTTATCCTGTGTCGTGTCGTCACTTACTTCTGAATCAGCTTTATCTGTATTGCCTGAGTCTGATGATATAACACCTTTAACAGTAAGTGTAACATTTGTATAATCAACTGTCTTAGAAGGATCATCAAAGACAAATGCCACATTATATGTACCTGCCGGAACAGATGCAAGAGCGCTCCTATCAATAGTAAGCGTACCATCCTTGTACTTAAGCTTACCTGCTTCAATCTGAATTGTATTGCCTGATGCATCAATAAGACCTACCGCAATACTTGATGCCATATAATTGTCTTTACCAAGACTTATGCCTTTTATCACAAGATCCTGTGGATCATGATGCATAAAAGTAAGATCCTGTTTTGATACCGAAGGCTGGAACTGTGATAAATAATATGAATCATCTATTACCTTTACGATTTCATCATATTGATAAAGCTCACCATTTACCGATACATATGATTTTCCATTCTGTATGGTAACATAATCAACCATTCCCTCAATTTCCTTAGTATCACCTGTTTTTGATGTCTGTTCAATATAAACAGTCTTACCAACAAGAGAAAACGCGGATGTATTAACAGTCGTACTGTTAAGATTCTGCATCTGCTCAAGTTCTGAAAATTGTGCAAGCTGTGCCACATATTCGGTATTGTCAGTTGGTTCAAGTGGATCCTGATACTGCATCTGTGTTACAAGAAGCAATAAAAAATCGTCTTTATCAAGATTAGATCCTGATTTTTTTTCTGTTTGCTGTGAGCTTTCGGAAATATCTACTTTTCCGTCCACTACCGGTGCGACTGTACCCATAATTCACCTCATTTCTGCCTTACTGACTAAGCAGTAAAGTCAACGCTGTTTCCTGAATCAAGCATGACCTTTTTCCTCACATCATCACTCTGTACATCAGAAACATTTTCATCTTCTTCATCATCAAAAGAAAATTTCATCTGCTTTCCATTGCCATTGTTAGGATTCTTCTGGTCTTCTGAACCCGTCTGATCACGCTGTGTAAAATCAGAATCAGCTATCTGTACTTCTACAACTTCTACTTTAAGATTTTTACTTTCAAGATTCTCCCTAAGAGTATACATCTGGCTCTCTAAAGCAGCTCTTGCTTCATCTGACTGAACGGTAAAGTTTGCTGTCATTACACCATTTTTAGATGCTACTGAAAGAAGTACCTTACCAAGATGTTCAGGATTTAACTGAAGTTCCATGCTCGTATTATCAGGTTCCATAGTAACTTTAATTCTTTCAACTACCTGATTTACTATGTCAACCATCTGCTGCATATTGGCCTGCTGTGAATCTGTAACCTGTGCTGCTTCATTAACTGCCTGATTAAGATTCTGGATAAAATCAGTCTGATTTGATGTAACATTCCCGTTACCATGTAAATCTGATGAGTTATGTAACTGTACCTGTCCTGATAAATTTTCCTCGGAATT
>JALERT010000136.1 GCA_022764445.1 Lachnospiraceae bacterium
TGAGGTGGATTTAGATTTTAATATGTAGAATAAAGGTATTTTATAAGGGGTGAATAAAATGAACATTGGATTAATTGCACATGATGCAAAAAAAATACTTATGCAGAATCTTGCTATTGCATACAGAGGTATTTTAAGCAAGCACGATATATATGCAACAGGAACTACAGGACGTCTCATTGAGGAGGTTACGAATTTAAATATTCATAAGTATCTGGCAGGACATCTTGGTGGAGAACAGCAGCTTGCATCTCAGATTGAACATAACCAGATTGATATGGTTATTTTTCTAAGGGATCCGTTGTCTCCAAAGTCACATGAACCGGATGTCAATAATGTCATTCATTTGTGTGATACCTACAATATACCATGTGCAACGAATCTTGCTACTGCTGAGCTTCTTATTAAAGCTTTGGACAGGGGCGATCTTGAATGGAGAGAGATAATTAAAAAAGAGGAAAACAATTCTGATGAAAAATAAATATATAAAAAAGGTTTCAAAGTTCGCAGTCTCTTTAATTACCGTATCAATTCTGGTTACCGGATGTGGTTCTAATAAAGGTGTTTTTAGCAGTTACAAAGCTGTTATTCCGTCATCTGATAAACAAAGTAAAGCAGATGGAGTATATTCACAGGATTACCTGTCAGACAATGTATGTGTAATTCCTGTTAAAAAGCAGTCTGAACCAGATCCTTTTATGACAGCAGGGGCTTCACTAATTATTAATGATACTTCTGGCAAAATGATATATTCACACAATATATATAAAAAGATGTATCCGGCAAGCATTACAAAGATTGTTACAGCTCTTGTGACATTAAAGTATGCAAATCTTGATGATACGGTTACGGTAAGTTATAATGCATCTCACATAGAAGAATATGGTGCAAAGCTGTGTGGTTTTAATGAAGGCGATAAGATTATATTAAAAGATCTTCTTTATTCTTTTTTGATATATTCGGGAAATGATGCAGGTGTTGCAATAGCAGAACATATAAGCGGCAGTGTGAAAGAGTTTGCGAAGTTAATGAATAAAGAGATGAAGGATCTTGGTGCAGCAGGTACACATTTTGTTAATCCTCATGGACTGCATGATAAAAATCATTATACTTCAGCATATGATTTATATCTTGTTTTTCATGAACTCCTTAAATATGATACATTTAAAGATATCATTAATCAGCCTTATTATGAAGCAAAGTTTAAAGATTCAGCCGGTGAAGAAAAAAAACTTTCTTTTAGTTCCACAGACAAATATCTTACGGGAAAGGCTGAGATACCGGAAGGCGTAACAGTAATTGGAGGAAAGACGGGAACTACAATGATGGCAGGCTCCAATCTAATCCTTTATTCAAAAGATGCACAAGGTAACGATTATATCTCAATAGTCATGCATGCGGGTAGTGCAGGTGAGCTTTATGAGCAGATGTCACATCTTCTTGATATGGAAAAATAATGTAACAGTTCAGCCATATAAATAATAAGTTACAGGAAATATCAGGTGTGAACCATAACAATAATAAGATACAAAAAGACTTGTTTCATAATGTAAACAAGTCTTTTTGTATCTTAGGCGTTAAGTCCGTAGGAAAAATTATCCTGTAGACGTAACAATTAATTTTCTGTAGAATGGATTCTGCCGTAATAACTTATGGCATATAATCCACCAATTCCTACAGCGGCATAAATAATTCTGGATAACATTGTCATATCACCAAATAAAACTTTTACAAGGTCAAAATTCAAGAATCCTATTAAGCCCCAGTTTATTGCACCAATTATCACAAGTGTAAGTAGGACATAATCTAGTGCTTTCATATAAAACCTCCTTTTATTTTATACATTAGAATAGTTTCCAATTATGCAGAAAAATATACATTTGTTTTATTCGTTTACTATATTGTTACAGTTCACACCTAACCTATATTCATAAAAAAAATATTAAGATTTTACAGATGACTAGACAAAGATTTGAAATTTTTTTATAATATATTAGTTAAAGTATAAAAGGAGGACGGGTTTTGTCAAAAAGCAGGAAGAAAAATCAAAAAGTAGTAAGCATGAAGAAACGTCCCAATATGCTTGCATGTGTTTTACTTCTGCTCTTTTCCGTATATATAATAATTGTCTTTGTATCATCTATTACAAAGAGCAGGGTATCCATATATGAAGTTACGCAGACACAGATTGCAGATGATGAAACAGTAACAGGTATAATTCTTCGTGATGAAAAGCTTGTTAAAACTGATGAGGCAGGATATATAAATTATTATGTCGGAGAAGGCTCAAGGGTTGGAAAGACCACTACAATTTATTCTGTAGATAAAACGGGAAAGTTTGCAGATGAATTTAGCTCAATTGATTCCGGGCATATTGAACTTTCTGAAAATGATACACGTGAGATAAGAAATGATATAGCAAACTACAGGGACGAATTTAGTCTGTCGGAATACAGCAGGGTATCTAATTTTAAATATAGTATAGACAATACATTATTGCAGATGACCACTGTTAACATGCTTAATAAATTAAATAAACTTGTAAAAACAGGAGAAGCTTCGTCTTCACTTGATCTTGTAAAAGCTCAGAATACAGGTATCATATCGTTTTGTTCGGATGGTCTTGAAGATTTAACCATAGATAATATTTCGGAAGATAATTTTAAAAATACATCTAACAATTGGAAGCAGCTTAGGAAAGCCGAGTCAGTAAAAAAAGGTAGTCCTGTTTATAAGCTTATAAAGAGTGAGAAATGGTCTGTCGTAGTACCACTTACCGATACCCAGTATAAGAAGATATATGATAAAAGTACAGTTCCTGTAACCATTAAAAAGGATAATATGAAATTTTATCCGGCAGTCAGTACTTTTACAGTAAATTCAAAGTATTATGCAAAGTTTGATTTTAATAAATACATGATTCGTTATCTTGATAACAGATATCTGGATCTTGAAATTCAATTTAATGATGCAAAAGGTTTGAAAATTCCTGTTTCTTCAATTGTAAAGAAGAAGTTTTATGTTGTTCCTAAAGAATACATAACAAAGGGCGGTGAAACAGGAAGTACCGGTGTTATGCTCGTAACATATACGAAGAATGGAAAGCAGGAGCAGACATTTAAACCAGCGGATGTATTTTATGAGGATGATGATGGCAATGCATACATAGATGGATCATTATTTGAAGCAGGATCAACCATTGTAAAATCTGCTACAGCAGGAAGTTCTAAAATGCAATTGACTGTTGTTAAAAATCTTGAAGGCGTATATAATTGTAATCAGGGTTTTTGTGAATTTAGAAGGATTGAAAAGCTTTATTCAAATGATGAATATGCAGTTGTTGACAATACGACGGAGTACGGTCTTTCAACGTATGACCATATAGTTCTTAATCCTGAATTGATTGGTGAAAATGATATTATATAATGTAACGATAAAATAAGCGATGAATGTATCATACCATTATCAATAATGTAAAAAAGAGGAGGTGTCAGAATTGGTTAAAGAAAATCTGGCAAAGGTAGAAAAAAATATTATCGCTGCATGTGAAAGAGCAGGAAGAAAGCCGGATGATGTTACTCTTATTGCGGTAAGTAAAACAAAGCCTGTTGAGATGATTGAAGAAGCGATAGAATATGGTAAAAAAGAATTTGGCGAGAATAAAGCACAGGAAATGAAGCAGAAGTATGAAACTCTTCCCAAAGATCTTAAATGGCATTTTATAGGTCATCTTCAGACCAATAAGGTAAAGTATGTAGTTGGACGTGCATGTCTTATTCATTCGGTTGATTCGGTTCATCTTGCAGAAGCAATAGAAAAAGAAAGTGAAAAGAAAAATGTAATATCTGATATATTAATTGAGGTAAATGTTGCAGGAGAAGAATCGAAGTTTGGTCTTAAAACAGATGAAACAGAAGAACTTATAAGGAACATAGCAAAGTTCCCTCATTTAAGGATAAAAGGACTTATGACTATAGCGCCATATGTGGAAAATCCGGAAGATAACAGAGAGATTTTCAGAAGTTTGAAAGAACTGTCAGTTGACATTAAGAGTAAAAACATTGATAATGTTTTAATGGATATTCTTTCTATGGGAATGACCGGTGATTACGAGGTTGCAATTGAAGAAGGTGCTACGCATGTTCGTGTAGGTACCGGAATTTTTGGTGAAAGGGATTATTCAATATAAGAATAGATTAACAGGTACATATCAAGGAGGTAGCACTAATGGCTAAAGGTATCGACAAGTTTTTAAAATATCTCAAACTCACTGACGAGGACGATTATGATGATGATTTATATGATGATTATGATGATGACGAAGAAAGTGAAAGAGAGTTAAGAAAAGAAGAGAAGAGACTTCAAAAAGAGCAGAGAAGAGAAGAAAAAAAAGTGTCTTACAGGGATGATGAATATGACGATTATGATGAGACTCCTTCTTTTTCAAGAAGAACTTCACCAAAGCAGTCATCAAATAATAAAGTTGTTCCTATAAGAACAACTTCATCAGGTGGATTTGAAGTATGTATAATTAAACCATCAAATTTTGGTGACTCACAGGAAGTATGTGATATTCTTCTTGGTGGACAGCCTGTTG
>JALERT010000179.1 GCA_022764445.1 Lachnospiraceae bacterium
TGAGGGTAGTAGAAGGATAAAGACTGACTTTGAGAAGCTGCTTCGTGGAGAAAATATCATTTGTACTATCGATGAGCAGATAGTATATAATCAGCTTGACAGTAATGAGGGCGCTATATGGAGTCTTCTTCTTGCAAGTGGATATCTAAAAGTAATAAGTTACGAAACAGAAGATGCAGTCATGAGTGGAAGCATTCCGGTGTATGAGCTTAAACTTACCAACTTAGAAGTTAAAAGAATGTTTGAATACATGATACACTACTGGTTTGAGGAAACTGATGGAAGCTACAATGATTTTGTGGAAGCTTTACTACTTGGTGATAAAAAGGCAATGAATGTATACATGAACCGCATGGCACTTCAGTCATTCAGTTATTATGATACGGCAGATGGACCATCATTCGATGCTCCCGAGCGTTTTTATCACGGCTTCGTACTTGGTCTTATCGTAGATCTTTCAAAAGATTATGTCATAACATCCAACAGGGAAAGTGGGTTCGGACGCTATGATGTAGTCATTGAACCAAAGGATATAAAGAAGGATGCCATAATCCTTGAATTCAAAGTGCATGATGAAGAGGACGAAAAGACACTTGAAGATACAGTCAAGGCAGCTCTTGACCAGATAGAAGAAAAGAACTATGCGGCAGGTCTTATCGCAAAGGGATTTAAGGAAGAGAATATACGTAAGTATGGATTTGCTTTTAAGGGGAAAAAGGTACTAATAGGATAAGGGAAAAATAACACTAAAGAAACAAACGCTAAAGGTATTAAGCTTAATAAGACTTCATTAAGTCTAAAAGTTGGTAAGAAAGCAACTATAAAAGGAAAGGCAATTCTTGTTGATAAGACAAAGAAGCCGCTTTCAGACGGTCATGCAAAAGAACTCAGATTTGCATCTTCTGATAAAAAAGTTGCAACGGTTACAGAAAAAGGTGTTATAAAGGCAGTCGGTAAAGGGACATGTACTATATATGTATACGCTAGAAATGGATATGCAAGAAAAGTTAAAGTTACTGTAAGGTAATATGTAACATTTTAGCCTTTAATTCACTTAATTTAAAACTTGACAGTAGTTTTTATATTTTAAATTTAAAAGCAGAGTTGTTATGGATAATAATAAAGCAGAGTATAAGATGCGATATATTATCACAGGCAGCTCTGCTTTGTCTGTTGTACATCTTGCTTTTTTAAGTCAGATTTAATACAATGGTAGAATAAAAAACATATAAGTTCGTAAAATTTTTAAGCGTAACTATATTATAAAGGTGCTGATTGGATAGGAAAATTATTACTGTAAACATCTACTGTGTTACAGTAACGAAAAATAACTATAAAAAGAATCGAGGGTGTGATTATATGGCAAAGACAGTAGCGATAGGTGTACAGAGCTTTGAAAGGCTGATAGAGGAAAACTATTTTTATATAGATAAGACAGATTTTATAAAGGAATGGTGGGAAAGTGGTGATGATGTAACACTCATTACACGTCCGAGAAGATTCGGTAAGACCTTGAATATGAGTATGCTTGAGCAGTTCTTTTCTTTAGACTATGCAGATAGGGGAGATTTATTTGAGGGGCTTTCCATATGGAAGGAAGAGAAGTACAGAGAACTCCAAGGAACATATCCGGTGATAAGCCTGTCATTTGCCAATATTAAAGAGGAAGGCTTTCAGATGACAAGAAAGAAAATCTGCCAGTTAATCACAAACTTATTTGGAAAATATGAATTTATTTTAGATAGTGGTATTTTAAGCGAGGCAGATATTAGATATTTTAAGCGTATTTCTGAGGATATGGATGATAGTGATGCCTCTTTATCACTGTATCAGCTGTCCGGTTTTTTATATAGATATTATGGTAAAAAGGTCATAATTCTTCTTGATGAGTACGACACGCCGATGCAGGAAGCATATGTAAATGGATTCTGGGATGAGCTTGTAGCATTTACGAGAAGCCTTTTTAACTCGTCATTTAAGACAAATCCATATCTTGCAAGGGCAGTTATGACGGGTATCACAAGGGTAAGTAAGGAATCGATTTTTTCGGATTTAAATAACCCGAAGGTTGTTACAACTACGTCCGATGAATATGCCACAGCTTTTGGATTTACGGAAGAGGAAGTATTTAATGCTCTAGATGATAATGGATACGGTGATAAGAAGGAAGTTATAAAGAGATGGTATGACGGTTTTACGTTTGGAAGTAAGACAGATATATACAATCCGTGGTCAATCTTAAACTTCCTTGATACAGGAAAGATAGGCACATACTGGGCGAACAGTAGCAGTAACAGCCTCGTTGGGAAGCTTATACGTGAGGGTAGTAGAAGGATAAAGACTGACTTTGAGAAGCTGCTTCGTGGAGAAAATATCATTTGTACTATCGATGAGCAGATAGTATATAATCAGCTTGACAGTAATGAG
>JALERT010000126.1 GCA_022764445.1 Lachnospiraceae bacterium
TTTCCTATAGAGTAAAAGAGTCCCTTATCCGGAACTCTTTACTATAAAACTAACTATAATGATTTTACTTATTAATATTGGCAACAGACTCAAATATATCGATTAATTTATCTACACTTTCTTTAGGTAATTTTTGTGAAAGAAGTGATCTAAGCACAATGCTTGTACTTTTACCATTTTCTTCTAAAAACTTCTGGTCTATAAACGGACTATCTATCACATATCCTGTAATCTGTTCAAAAGTATCAAAAAAATCTAATAATTCTTTCTGACTGACACCATTTACAATTGCCTGTATTTCTATCTCTGATCGGTTCATATCATTTCCCCTTTACTGTGTACTGGTCTTCTGATGTCTTCCTTTATATCCTACCCGTTTATAACTTTTTGAATCCTCTCACACATCTGATCCTCACCCATTATGTGAACTATAGACCAGAGGTCAGGTGTATTGGCTCTGCCTGTAACTGCTATACGAACTATCTCGGCGATATCAGATACATTTCCTTTATAATTCTCCGGATTAGCCTTATATGCTTTCATATCGGAAGCAAATCCAAACTTATCAGCTATAGTCTTAAGTTTATTAAACCACTCTGAATTGTCATCCTCATGGTTATATAATGAAAGATATTCATTAAGAACAGCATCTACAGTTTCTTTATCCTTCTTAAATTCATCTTTCTCCTGATTGTCTTCTATATCAAAGAAATATGATATAAGTTCAAAAATCTGTCTTGCATAAATGAAATCTTTTCTTCTTCTCTTAGCACCGATACCCATATAAAGTCTTAATATAGCAAGCATCTTCTCTTTATCTGCAAACCATACCTTACATTTCTCAGGCTCATTTTCCTGTGCCCAGTCATAAAGGAAATCATACATTTCATCTTCAGAAAGCTTAGAGAACTCATTTTTGCAGATATTATGAAGCTTATCTTTATCAAAAAGAGCTCCTGACTTACTCATCTTATCTATAGAGAATGGGAATTCATTTATATCCTTATCAGGGAACTTCTCATGCCATTCCTCAAAGTTAGAATTAAGAAGTGTAAGGAGATAAACCTTCATACAGTATGGATGATATCCATCTTTTCTGTAGTAATCAAGTGAAAGCTCAGGATCTTTACGTTTTGAAAGCTTTCTCTTACCACCTGTAACTTCATCGAACTTCATAAGGTGAGCTGTATGACCATATTTTGGCATCTTAAATCCAAGTACATGGAAAAGCTCATAATGAATAGGTACTGATGCAAGCCATTCTCCACCTCTTATAACTGTAGTCGTTCTCATAAGGTGGTCATCTATGGCATGTGCGAGATGATAAGTTGGTACTCCGTCTTTCTTAAGAAGAACTATATCGTGTATATTTTCAGGAAGCTTTACTTCTCCCATTATACAGTCGTTAAATGTTATTTCTTTGTCAGGACTTCCCTGGGAACGAAGTCTTATGACATACTCTTTACCTGCCTTAATATTTTCCTCAATCTCTTCGTATGAAAGGTTACGGCATGTTGCATATTTTCCATAATAACCTGTAAGAACCTTATCAGCGTCCTGCTGTTCTCTTACTTTGGCAAGCTCTTCTTCCTCACAGAAGCAAGGATAAGCTAGACCTCTTTCTACAAGGTCTTTTACATATGTGTGATATATGTCAACTCTCTGTCTCTGATAATATGGTCCATATACGTTATTTGGTGCATCATCGGGGAAACCTGCTCCTTCATCAAACTCTATATCAAAATAACGCATAACCTTGATTATAGTTTCTACTGCACCATCAACTTTACGCTTTAAATCTGTGTCTTCTATACGAAGATAAAATACACCGCCCTTTTTATGTGCAATACGCTCATCGGCAAGTGCACTGTAAAGGTTGCCAAGATGTATAAATCCTGTTGGGCTTGGAGCCATACGTGTAACTTCTGCTTTTGATGGCAGTTTTCTATATGGGAACTTTTCTTCATAATATTCCGGTGTATTTACTACATCAGGAAAAAGTAAATCAGCTAATTTCTTATTGTCCATGATTATCTCCTTTATTCATCCACTTTTGTGCATAACTCTATATATTTTATACATTTTTACTGGTTTTGTAAAGTAGTAAAAAATCAAACTTTATTTATATGTAACAGTTCAGCCATATAAGTAACAGAAAGGATTCAAGCTTGCTTGTTATACTGTCTGTTACTTATATGGTAGAATAGCCTTTCATTCACGTAATGAATAAAACAAAAGCTGCAACGCAGCGACTGACAGCAGTTCATAACTAAAATTTTTTTAAATATAACAACTGCTGGCAGGTTTTATGAATGTAGTGAATGGAAGGCTGAACTGTTACATTTATATGGCTGAACTGTTAATTCTATATCACAAAAAAAGACCTAAGCACATCTGCTTAGGTCTTTTCCCTGATACTTTCAAAACTGTATACTGAACTTTTATGTCTTTTCTTTTGCAA
>JALERT010000129.1 GCA_022764445.1 Lachnospiraceae bacterium
TTTCCTTATTTTTGAATACTTTGCTTTTCTACTTTTCTAACTGTACTATTGCAATTAATACACTTAATACAATAAAACAGGTTGACAAAAATGTCAACCCATTTTTATGTTTTTTTATTCTACCCTTTTAATATATTCATACCCATTGCTGCCAATATCCATATAATATTATAACCATCATATAGTTTACTTACAATATGTGCAGCTTTTTGTGCATCATTTTTTCACTTTAATCATATTCATCATCTTCAAGCTTTTTAATATATTTTCAATTATCGCATTGCTTTCATCAATGCTTTTTACTTCTTTCATCTCATCAAGTGAACCATAAAAATCTATAAATGACTGACATATACTGCTTTCCGTAATTGTTACCAGCTTATATTCATTCTCCATATACAGATCTATTAATACACCCTTTTCATATGTTTCAATTTCTACACTGTTATCGTTATAAAGACTTTCGGAATTAATATGAATCCTTATTTTATCGTTTTTATTATCGCTTATCATCTTTCTAAGTATATCAATACGCCGCTCTTTTGGTAACGCTGGAAAGTACATAGCTGCCTGCGATCCGACTTTTCCTGTTTTCGCAAAATATTCAATTCCTTCTTCGCTGCATATATTAGTATATGGTACATCATCTGTATTTTTTCTATATAACTGACGACTCTCCTCCAGCTGCTTCCATGGTTCCAGTATTGCCTCAGCATGATACTTTTCTATTACATCTGAAAACTCCTCAAATTTACTATGATGAATCAAACATGGATAAAATTCATAACTATATCTTACAAGCCCCATATCTTTTGATTTATCTATATGCATGAACAATCCTTCTTTTTCATCATCACAACTATCCCAAAAGTGATGCATATTTTTTTCTTTATATTTAATTTGTTTAATGTATGACTGTATAAACTCTTTATCCGTCACTTTTATACATTCATCCATACTATCCGATATTAATAACATTTCTCCTGAAAATACCATATAGTATGGGAAAACTTCATTATACCTGTCCTCCTGAAGTCCATCACCATATGCATATAATGGTTTATATACTATATGCCTGAAAAAAATCATGGGAAACACACGGCACAAAACCTCCAGATTGTATGTAGGATTTCTGTAATTATCGGGATTAGTAGTAAGTATAAGATAATGATTAAGTTCAATTTTTTCATCATATGTCTCACATAAAAGTTCAAATTCATCAAACAATGTAGAATAAGATGCAGGAATATTGGTATAAATTACTTTTTCTTCATCAGAATGTATTACATCCTTTACCATTGCATTAATACTTTTCTTAACCTTATCAACCTTTAACATATCATAACTTTTCTGACCGCTTATTTCAGGAATATCATTAACCACATCGAGTTTATATTCCGGTATTTTATGTAAAGAATTAATCATGCTTTTAATTATTCTTCTTTGCGAATAAACTTTTATCCCCAGCTTTTCCTTCCAAAATAACTCTTCAAGTATGCACCTGTCAGCAGGTGACATCCTAAGACATTCACATATCTTTTCAAAAATACAAAAGTCCGGCATCCTTTTGCTATTCACCATACGGTTTAAAGATGTTCTCTCTATGCCTGTCTGCTTTGACAGACCGTATATTGTCATATCATTCTTATCAAGTATCTTTTTTATAAATTTACTAAAATCACTCATTTCATGCACCCTCTTTTCAATTTAACCCTCAACATTGATATGATAATAAAATATTGTGATATTGTAAATACACATGTCTTTTTTATAGTGGCAGGCACAATTTAAATATTGAACTTTTTATCATAAAGTGATACAATCAAGTTCAAACTAAGTTCAATATTGTTTGAATCAAGTTCAATATCAATTTAGAAAAGGTGGTTTTTATTTGGAATACTCAAAAAAAGATACTTTAGCCAACAGACTACACTTTATAATGAAAGAGCGTGGTCTTAAGCAAGTGGATGTTCTTCATCTCGCAGAGCCTTTCTGCAAAGAAAATAATGTAAAAC
>JALERT010000232.1 GCA_022764445.1 Lachnospiraceae bacterium
AAAAAAATATAGGGTGTCTAAAGTAGACACCCTATACTAGGAATAGCTTAATTACAAGCTTTTCGGGAAATCTGAACCCGTTTTTCTTATGATAAATCTTTGAAGATTGTCTCATAAAATCCTTCGAGATTTCAAAAGTTCCCAAAAAACAACTGGTCTCACTTACTGACGTGACTCGGCGATAGCTGCCTGAGCTGCTGCAAGACGTGCGATTGGCACACGGAATGGTGAACATGATACATAATCAAGACCAATCTTGTGGCAGAACTCTACTGAAGATGGATCTCCACCGTGCTCACCACAGATACCGCAGTGAAGTGATGGGCGAACCTTCTTACCTTTTTCAACAGCCATTTCCATAAGCTGACCAACACCAGTCTGGTCAAGTTTAGCGAATGGATCACTCTCGAAGATCTTAGCATCATAGTAAGCATCAAGGAACTTACCTGCATCATCACGAGAGAAACCGAATGTCATCTGAGTTAAATCGTTTGTACCGAAGCAGAAGAACTCAGCCTCTTTAGCGATCTCATCAGCTGTAAGAGCAGCTCTAGGAATTTCGATCATTGTACCAACTTCGTACTTCATATCGATGCCTGCTGCAGCGATTTCAGCATCAGCTGTCTCTACTACTACTTTCTTAACAAACTTAAGCTCTTTAACATCACCAACGAGTGGAATCATGATCTCAGGCTCTACTGTCCAGTCAGGATGAGCTTTCTTTACGTTGATTGCAGCACGGATAACAGCTTTTGTCTGCATCTTAGCAATCTCAGGATATGTTACCGCAAGACGGCATCCACGATGACCCATCATTGGGTTGAACTCATGAAGTGAATCAATGATAGCTTTGATTTCTTCAACGCTCTTATTCTTAGCCTTTGCTAACTTCTCGATTTCAGCTTCCTCTGTAGGAACGAACTCATGAAGTGGTGGATCTAAGAAACGGATTGTAACAGGATTTCCTTCGAGTGCTTCATAAAGAGCTTCAAAGTCTCCCTGCTGATATGGAAGAATCTTAGCAAGAGCTTCTTCTCTTTCTTCTACTGTATCTGAGCAGATCATCTCACGGAATGCAGCAATTCTGTCTTCCTCGAAGAACATATGCTCTGTACGGCAAAGACCGATACCTTCTGCACCAAGCTCGCGAGCTTTCTTAGCATCTGCAGGAGTATCTGCATTTGTACGAACCTTAAGCTTTCTGTACTTATCAGCCCAAGCCATAACACGTCCGAACTCACCAGCGATTGTAGCATCTACAGTTGGGATGATTCCATCATAGATGTTACCTGTTGTACCATCGATAGAGATTTCTGATCCTTCTGTGTATGTCTTTCCTGCTAATTCAAACTTCTTGTTTTCCTCGTCCATAATGATATCGCCACAACCAGATACACAGCATGTACCCATACCACGAGCAACAACGGCTGCATGAGATGTCATACCACCACGAACTGTAAGGATACCCTGTGCACTCTTCATACCTGTGATATCTTCTGGAGATGTCTCAAGACGAACAAGTACAACCTTTTCTCCACGCTCTGCCCATGCAACAGCATCTTCAGCAGTAAATACAACCTTACCACAAGCAGCTCCTGGAGAAGCACCAAGTCCTTTTCCGATTGGAGTAGCTTTCTTTAACTCTGCAGCATCGAACTGTGGATGAAGAAGTGTATCTAAGTTACGAGGATCGATCATTGCTACAGCTTCTTCTTCTGTCTTATGTCCTTCATCAACAAGGTCACAGGCAATCTTTAATGCAGCTGGAGCTGTTCTCTTACCATTACGGCACTGAAGCATGTAAAGCTTTCTGTTCTCAACTGTGAACTCCATATCCTGCATATCATGGTAGTGATTCTCAAGTGTCTCACAAACCTTAACGAACTCAGCATATGCCTCTGGGAATTCCTGTTCCATCTGTGCGATTGGCATTGGAGTACGAACACCGGCAACAACGTCTTCACCCTGTGCATTGATAAGGAACTCACCCATAATCTTTTTCTCACCTGTAGCAGGATCACGAGTAAATGCAACACCAGTACCTGACTGATCATTTAAGTTACCGAATACCATAGGCATTACGTTTACAGCTGTTCCCCATGAGTAAGGGATGTCGTTATCACGACGATATACGTTTGCACGAGGGTTGTCCCATGAACGGAATACAGCTTCAACAGCAAGCTTTAACTGCTCAACCGGATCAGAAGGGAACTCTGTTCCTAACTGCTTCTTGTACTCTTCCTTGAACTGCTCTGCAAGTGTCTTAAGATCCTGTGCTGTAAGATCTACGTCGTACTTAACACCTTTCTCTTCTTTCATCTTGTCGATAAGCTGCTCAAAATACTTCTTACCAACTTCCATTACTACATCTGAGAACATCTGGATGAAACGTCTGTATGAATCATATACGAAACGCTCAAATGTTGGATCTGGATTACCCTTGATCATTGTAGCTACAACATCATCGTTCAAACCAAGGTTAAGGATAGTATCCATCATACCAGGCATTGAAGCACGAGCACCTGAACGAACAGAAACTAATAATGGATTCTCAGAATCACCAAACTTCTTGCCGTTGATCTCTTCCATCTTCTTAACGCCTTCCATGACCTGAGCCATAATCTCGTCATTGATCTGACGTCCATCTTCATAGTACTGTGTACAAGCTTCTGTTGTTACTGTAAATCCCTGTGGTACAGGAAGACCAATCTTTGTCATCTCTGCAAGGTTAGCACCCTTACCACCAAGTAAGTTACGCATGGTCATGTCGCCTTCGTCGAACATATAAACCCATTTGTTTGCCATTGTAAATTTACCTCCTAATAATATTAAATTATTGTCTTGCCGATACGATAATGAATCGCACGTATGACTTCTACAGAATTACTCTGTCCATGACAAAATACCATATCATATAAACCTGTCCAAAAGCTGTATAAATTATAAATCAATATAGTCTATACAAGATATTCTCTCATAGACAGAGTAAATTTAGGCACACTTCACCTAACTTCTGCATAGTCGCTAAGAACAGTATAACATATATACACAAAATGTGAAAAGATTTTTTTATCATTTTTGCAAACTTTATATCTTTTTTTTATTTTCACATATATTGCAATGCACATATACCATTCTTTAGTTTGATTTTAAACATTTCTCTTCTATAGTCTTCTGCATTATTATGATATATTCTTCAATTAATCATCATCATCGAGTATATTGTCATCATCATCCATGTATTCTCTGTTGGATACACGCTTTCTGTCACGGTTCTCCTCGACAAGCTGTGAAAGCTGCTCCTTCACTTCTTCGGAATTTCTTATGTTGATGATTTCAAAATTACCGAGTGTCTTATCAGCAGATGATACTTTTATAGTGCCAAGACCGAATATCTTCTGGGATAATGTCCTTGTAAGTGACAAGTCCATAACTCTGTACAGTCTTACCTCATTCTCTACTGTCTTTAACAGACCGCTTTTCACAAAGATTCTGTCCTCGGAAAAGGCATACTTTGTAAATGTCCATGGCAGTCCAAGGCAGTTTCTTTTTCTTTCTTCCCATATTATTTTTTTACTATCTTCCATCTTTCTCCTCCATATTTATTTAATGTTCTCTCGGAAAACATTTTGTCTATCTTATTCAGCCACTACACCAATTATATCTGTAGAATTGATTTATTTCAACAATAATGTAACAGTTCAGCCCCATCTTCGATGGTTCCCCCTTGTGATAACAAATAAATAAGCATCCACAAACCGCTTGGATGCTTAACTTTTTTGGTTATACTCATATAATATCCTACTATTTTTCTATGCTTTTTCTTTATTTTTCAAAAACTGATTAACATTAATTGTTGGTAAAATCAACGGAGCAATATTAGCATTTGATGTATAAGTCGAAACTAATGCCCTTGCATATGGATATAATATTGCCACAGCATTAGATTTAAAGTTTTCAATAGCTGCATTTTCACCACTAACAGAAAAATATCCAACTATTTCTAAGTTCATGCTAAATGGATATTTCTTTTTATCCTGATCATTGAAAATGTCCACCTTTAAAATTACAGCCATGTCTTCATGATTTATATCAAAAGATGCATCCATATCTATTTTTACATCTATTGGTTCTGCATTATCATATTCAAGATTATATTCAAAATTTATGCTTTTTACTATATATTCCTTGAACTGTAATACACTTTTGCTGTCTTTCATTATGCCGCCTCACTTCTCTCTACATCATCATTATAATTACTATCCAAAGCAAACTCATCTATTTCTTTCTTATTTATATATTTAGGAATATTATCAACATAATATTTTTCATGAGATACTATATCTTTTGTACTTTTTATCCTCTCAGCTCCACATTCAATTAACATTTTCTCAAATTCTTCATCTGTCATCATATCAAAAAAGTCATCAATCTTTTTTATCTCATCCTGTAAATTCATACTGAATCCCTCCTTAAATAATATTACTTATATATACGTTTCCTCTTTGGTTTGTATGTTATGAGATTAGAATTTCCACTTTCGTTATATCGTTCTGCAAACGAAAAAAATTCCAAATAATTATTATCGTCTTTTCCATCATTACTAATATTGCCTATTATATCAGTATTTATAACGCAGTATTGAACCTCCGGATAATATCCCAATCTTGTTTTATTTAATGGAATATATATCCATCTAAACGCATATCTCTTTTCTTTATAAAAGTAAACGCCATCCCCCAACCAATGATTATCTCCTTTACTCTTATTAAATGTCCTTGTTTCTAATATTTTATCAGCTGCTTTATTATCTGTCCCATGATATAAAGTTATCATTTTATCATTCCTCAAAATTTAAATAAAACCACATTTTACATTAGAACATATAGCTACTAATGCATAATAATATTATACTAATAATAATTTGAAATTCAATACAAAAATTAATTAGTTATATCGTAACGTAACAGTTCAGCCTTCCATTTACTGCTTTTATTTCCTTGACTTTACATCAAATACTGCTATATAATCTGAATGTTATTTTTTGTCACAGTTCATATCAGAAATAAGAAAATATTGATTGTGAACTAAAATATTCAAAAAGGCACATATTATACGAAATGGAGGGTTATTTATGAGACTTACTAAGAAAATAGTATCCTTATTGACAACTGCTGCTCTTGTAGCAAGCTTAACTGCATGTGGAGGTGCATCTAATACATCTTCTGATGCCTCAAAATCAGGCTCAGACTCAGGTTCAAAGAAGTACCGCATCGGTATCTGCCAGCTTGTTGAGCATGAAGCTCTTGATGCTGCAACAAAGGGATTTAAGGAGGCAGTTACAAAGGAACTCGGAGCTGACAATGTAGAATTTGATGAGCAGAATGCACAGGGCGAATCAACTAACTGCTCTACTATCTGTAATGGTTTTGTAACTGACAATGTGGATCTTATCATGGCTAATGCGACAGGTGCTTTACAGGCTGCTGTTTCAAGCACAAGTGATATTCCAATCGTTGGAACTTCTGTAACTGACTATGGTACAGCTCTTAATATGAAAGACTGGACAGGTAAGACAGGTACAAACGTAACAGGTACATCTGACCTTGCTCCTATAGACCAGCAGGAAAAAATGATACTCGAAGTATTACCTAATGTAAAAACTGTAGGTATCGCATATTGTTCTTCTGAGCCTAATTCTTCATATCAGGCAGATAAAATGAAGGAAGCACTTGATAAAGATGGTGTTAAATATAAAGAATACACAGCAGCTGATTCAAATGAAATCCAGTCTGTAATTACAACAGCATGTAATGAATGTGATGCACTTTATATTCCAACTGACAATACAATGGCATCAGGTGTTGAAACAATCAAAAACATCGTAACACAGGCAGGTGTTCCTCTTTTTGCAGGCGAGGAAGGTATCTGTGCAGCCGGTGTTGCAACACTTTCTATCAGCTACTATGACCTTGGATATTCAACAGGTGAGATGGCATGCGATATCCTTAAAAACGGTAAAAAACCGGGAGATATGGAAATACAGTATGCATCAAAGACAACTAAAGAGTACAATAAAGAAATCTGTGAAATGTTAAATATCACTGCTCCTGATGGATATACAGAACTTAAGAGTGATAAATAATTTGATATAAGCAGGTACAGAGATTATAATTAATAATCTTATTAAAAGGTTCAAAAATAAGCAGGTCAAAAGCTGACCTGCTTATTTTGTTAATCTTACATCAATATTATGTCTATATAATTTTAACACTCACATCAAATTATTGGCGCATAGCCTGACAGCAAGTGTCAAGCTTGCATTTATACAATAATTATTTAACTTCAAAGTCAAACTTTCCATCGAAATATTTATCAAGGTCTTCTATCTTTATACGTTCCTGTTCCATTGTATCACGATCTCTTACTGTTACGGCACCATCCTCTACTGAGTCAAAATCGTATGTTATGCAATAAGGTGTTCCTATTTCATCCTGACGACGGTAACGCTTACCGATATTTCCACGGTCATCAAATTCACAATTGTACTTCTTGCAAAGCTTATCAAATACCTTTTCTGCTTCCTCTGTAAGCTTCTTTGATAATGGAAGTACTGCTATCTTGACAGGAGCAAGTGCAGGATGGAAATGCATAACTGTACGGACATCTCCGCCTTCGAGTTCTTCTTCATCATATGCGCTGCAGAGGAATGCAAGAGTTACTCTGTCTGCACCGAGTGAAGGCTCGATTACATATGGGATGTACTTTTCATTAGTTGTATCGTCGAAGTAGCTCATATCCTGGCCTGATACTTCCTGATGTCTTGTAAGGTCATAATCTGTACGGTCAGCTATGCCCCATAATTCGCCCCAGCCAAATGGGAAGAGGAATTCGATATCAGATGTTGCCTTGCTGTAGAATGAAAGTTCTTCTTTTTCATGATCACGCACACGCATCTCTTCAGGCTTGATACCAAGTGTCTGAAGCCAGTTGATACAAGTATTCTTCCAGTATTCAAACCATTCAAGGTCTGTATCAGGTTTGCAGAAGAATTCAAGCTCCATCTGTTCAAACTCTCTTGTACGGAATGTGAAGTTACCCGGTGTAATCTCATTACGGAATGATTTACCTATCTGAGCTATACCAAATGGTACTTTCTTACGTGATGTACGCTGTACATTCTTGAAATTGACAAATATACCCTGTGCTGTCTCAGGACGAAGATATACTGTATTCTTAGCATCCTCCGTAACACCCTGGAATGTCTT
>JALERT010000182.1 GCA_022764445.1 Lachnospiraceae bacterium
GCAAGAGCTGCATTTTTCTTACTCTGTTCTGATATGCAGGTGATGTTTTTATTATCCTTAAACTCACCTTCATTAATCTTGTCTAAGAACTTTAATACATTAAGATCTGTATTACCTGTAACCTTATCTTTACCAAGTATATTATTATAAGTACCCTGATTAAACGAAGCAGACTTCTTATAAAATTCATCTGGAAGTAAAATAATATTACCTGACCTTGCAAATGATACAAGCTTTTCATAACTAGGTGTGGTAAAATCGTTACCTGATGTTCGATATGTACCATTGCCACCGGCACTTTCAAATGTATCACCCACATGCATATATATATTACGATCAAGTGAAGGATCATTATATACAGTACCCTTATTGTCTGTATTTAACTTACCGATATCTTTACCAATGTACACAACATCATAATTAGTCTTAAGACTAATCTTTGAGCTATTAAACTCGGCAACTGTCATTCTGTCGATGTGGATATTGCTCTTATACTTTGATGGTGGGAACATTAATCTAACCATCTGATTAGTCAATGTAGAGTAATCTTTACATGGCTCTATATCAAGCACATTAAATGAATTAGGTCTTCTTACAACATTTCCAGGTGAACCACCGTAGTTAAGCAGGTAATAAACGATATCAAGACAAGTAAGTGTATCCTTAGGTCTGGTTAAACCTGACTCAATATTACTTTCGTCATTATACCAATCTAAAGCATCCTTAAAACCATGTTGTGAATTTCCTAAATCAGCACGTATACCCGCATTCAAATCATTATCGTTATTAAAAATATAAATGTCTTCAAATATTCCTTTAGTCAGTAATCCCTCATCACCTTGGAATATATTTGAATTATATTTATCTCTGTTAAGTTTATTATGATCTTCAAAAGTCCATAAATTCCAATATACCTTTGCTTTATCATTTTCCTGTATTGTACATGAGCCTTCTCCATTAATTTTCTGAATTACTGGTTTATTACCGATAAACTCACAATCCGTAAAGAACAATGAATAGAAATCCACAGGCTTCATATACAGATTCATAAGCAACAGCTTATATACATTATTATTAACACCTGTATTTTCCGTATGTTCGCCCTCACCATGATAACATTTCATTGTGGTATAATCTATATCCCTTGTTCCAGTATTATAATTTGTATCATAGCCAAAGGCAACTGCATCCCTAATTACATTATTATTCATTATTAAAGGAGCATATTGGTTACCTCCGTTTGAATATTCATTCTCACCTGAATACTCACCAAGACCATTGATTTTCTTAAATATCTTTACGGCAACATCCCAAGTAATATCATTCTGATGTGTTTTCCAATAAGAATCACCTTCATTTTGTAAATATCCGAAGTGCATATGTATATTTGTTTTATGTTCTACATTCGGTTCATTTACAATTCTGTAATTGGGATTATCACGCCATATTTCTCTAGCTTCCTTTAAGTTTTCATCATCATGTGTATAAATTAAGTCCGCATAATCTACCCAGTCAGGATTAGCATTTAACTCTGTAGGTTCTATTACTTTTACAAATACGCAATAATCTTCAATTTCTTTTCTTGAATATACATTAAGAGCCTCTCTTAAGAAATCATTTCTTGGCACCCACATATTTTCATCTGGGTTATCACCTACAGCATAATATCCTCTATCGTTTCTTGATGTATACTGTCTGTCACCAGGATTAAAAGTTAATTCTACTAATTCATTCTCTCCTGTTTCTTTATTATATACTTTAATTGTACCATCTGAATTTTGTGCGTACTTATTTTCACTATCATACTTTTTTATTACATAATCCCCGTTTCCATATGTAACCCAAATGAAATCTCCGTTATCATCTTTAACAAACTGGGGCTCATATTTTCCATCCTGCACCTTCTTATATCCGCTTATACTAAATCTCTGCTTACTAACATCATCTCCTGGATCAAGTTTTTCATAATATCCATAAAGAGTTATCTCTCCACTATGATAAAAGCTGCCATTCTTCCAGCTTGCAGGAATCTCTTCATCTTTAAAACAGGTATGTAAAAATCTTGCATCAGAATAACCGCTTCCGGGGTCTCCAAAAAACCATGCTCTTGATTTATCTTTTTCTTTTACATATTTTTTATAATCAAACGGCTCACATCCATCTATCTGATAACCAATCATAGCTCTGCCAGACCATGGAAGCAATTCAAGAATCACAAATGGGTTCTCAGGTGTACCAAGATTTTTTGTTCTGTCTTTCCCCTGAATATCACTTATATTCCCCAAATTACCTCTTTTAGTCCCATCCCTGGTTATCTTCGGTCCGGTCAGTGTTTCATCGCCGGCTTTTGATGTTAATCTGTGTACTCCGACATATGCACCGAAAACGACGGCACATACAAGAAGACCGAGTATAATCTTCTTACCGGTCTCTATCCTGAATAAATTCCTTATACTTATCCTACTCTTTGCTTTGCCATTCATAATAAAACCTCCTGTTTACTTCAAATACAATTACACTGCCAATAGCTACTTTACATTATGGATAAGTTATCATTCTGTTTCTCATACTTGCTGTCTCACTTATCGAATATTTATTGGTTCCATTCTTCATCTTTAAATCTATTTTAACAGCACTTCCTGTCAATGTTGCATCGAAGTTTGTTATGTAATCTGCCATAAGATTGTCATCACTTGCATCGTATACAACAGGTGTTGTATCATCTGAGTACTCTTTGTAATATATCTTTGTTCCTGAGTTTATCCAGTAAACGACTTTTTTACTTTTGACATTCTTCTTTATTATCTTTGAAGGATCAACTCCTGCTATAGGAGAAGGTGTTGGTGTAGCACCGATGCCCGGTGTAGCTGTAGGAGTTACTGTCTCTTCTTCAATCTCATAAATAGTCAGTGTGTTTATCGTATCAGAGCCGCTGCTTATCTTATCATATTTCACACAGTTAGCCGATCTTATCATATCGTCGAGCTGATTAATGAGAGTCTGTGTCTGTATCTGGATGTCGAGTTCCTTTTTGGTACGATTAAAACTGTTGGTACCGTTTAACATAAATATCGTTACAACACCTGCTACGACAGTAAATACAGCCATAGATATAATAAGTTCTACAAGGGTAAAACCTTTTTTATCTTTTAACATACGTCCCGCCCCTTTCATATTACTTTTCTATATGCTTTCCTGTGGATTTAACAAGTTTAACAGAATAATGCTGTAAGCCTTCAAACTTAATCAGATTATAAAAGTCTGTACTGCTTCCATTATTGGAACATTTGTAAGCACCTGTTACTTTATCAAAACCAATTTTAATCATATTGTTATTATCTAATTCCATACTTGTAGAGCCACCTGTAGCAGTCACTCCTTCAGCTTTTACATCTACTTTTTTACCGGAAAGTACTGTCGCATCCGGATTGGATGTCAGGAAAGAATCAAGCTCACTTCTCTGTGTAAATCCGTCAGGGTAAGTTGGTACACCACCTGCTCCCGTACACTGATTAACATTTACTATCTTACAATATACACCATCTGAAGTCTTATAAAGATAGAGATATGTATCCCCGTCTTTTGCCATATTGTCAGTCTGAACCCTGTCTAGCTTTGTCGTAAATGATGCTATAGACTTCTTTGTCTTTCCATTGTTGATATAACCCATATAAGAAACCATTCCGCCAATCAGTATAGCCATTACAGCCATGACGATTATCATTTCAACAAGAGAAAAACCTTTCTTATCTTTCAATAATGACACAGGAATCACCTCCATCCTAATTTCTCTTCCAATTCTCATACTGCACGTTGTCTTTATTCTTTGATGTATCTGATCCTATTGTTGAATCAACTATATTTCTAAAATACTTAGTGAATTTATCGTAGAATAAAGGAGATGCACTTCCTTTATCTTTACCAAACATCTTTGTTACAAGCTCTGTATCTGACTCTGCTTTTATTCCTGCAGCGCCAAACTTAACATCACCGCCTGCTATAATAAGTCCCTTAAAATCTCTCATTAAGGTTACATCACCTTTTGCGATTATAATGCCACCATCGCATCCACCGTATTCCGAGTTGCTTCTTTCTAAATCGTCCCATGTAAAATTGTCTGATGCAATGGCAACCAGACCACCTTCTATATTATTTCTTTCAGTACCGGTTGAAGGAAGTTTGCTTCTCTGAACAAGCATATCAAAAAGGTTGGTATTATCTGATTTACCCTTCTTTGAAAGTGTGCTTGAAGGATCTGATGCAAGACGCCACATCGTACTCTGAAGGGCAACATCATAATCATCTATGAGTGAAAGCTGTCTTGACATATATTCTTTAGATTTTGTCTTTGCATATAATGCAAGACCTGAATCTGCTGAGATAGACTCATTAGTTAATTTAATCTTTATATCATCACTTGAGCCATCTTTGTATACTATATTACCTGAACGCATCATTATGGCACTGTCATTTATTCTTATACCAACTGTATCTGACATAAATCTTTTCTCAATAAAATTGATATCATTCTTTTTGGTACTTTTCTCCATAAATACCTTATAGAATTCTGATGATTTATCAAGTGATTTAAAGTTAAGATAAAAGTATGTAACCGGCTTTGGTGAAACAGCCGTATCATTTCTATAGTAGTATACAAGAGGACTGTTAATATCGATATAATCAAGAAGATCTACATCTGTTAAACCGATACTATCCATATACTCACCATATCTAAATACATACTCTTTATCTGAATCACTTTCATCATCTTTATACTTAAAGTATATAGCTCTATTCAGTTTATCAAGACCAACAGGGAATGAACTATCTTCAGCCCAGTAATCTTTTTCTACAAGATATGCAAGCTGTGAACCTTTCACTGTAAGTGATTCACCTGTTATGATATCTTTATTTTTTACAGGCTTTGTAGAACCTAAATAACTTTCTGAATTAGAATTCTTTGATATAAATGTACGACCTGAAAGTACAAGCCTGTCAAGGTTTTCCATATTGAGTGAACACTTTTTGCCATTGATAAGTATCGCACTACTGTAATCCGCCTGTTCCGAAATAGCACCAACATTGGCACCATCATAACTTTCATTATAATTGTATCCGTAATAACCACCAAAAAGTGAAACACTGTCATTTTCACCATCAATTGATAAGTCATCGGCTACGTTACACTCGCCATTAATACTCAATGTATTGCCTCCGGATGTACTTGTTCCCCCACCGGATGTAACAATATTCTCAACCCATACATTGGCTGTTTCCGATCCGCTTCCTGTTATATAAAGACTTGAGTTATTGTTAACAGCAATATCACCACGTGTTATTATATTCTCTGCTTCAATATTGAGTGTAGCCCCTCCATTGACGTATATACCTGTCTCTTTAGTTGGATCTAAAGAATCTCTTTCAACTGTTCCTGCATATACATTTCCCAATATATTATTAGTACCACTCTGATCAGCTATAATCTGATTATCTGCAATCATGGAATAATCAAGATATTCTGCATTGGTCTCTGTAGTCATTGGAGGTATATCTATATGTATGTCTGTCGTTATACGAGTTTTATATGAATTTATTGTAGCTGTAACTTCTATATCTTTAAGTGTAAGGGTTCCATTATCATATACCATCTCACCCTTTCCACCTGGATGAGATTTATATGAATTACTCTGCACAGCATCAAGATAACTTCTTATTACTTCATCCTTATACTTATATGCAGATACAGATGGTTTAAATGTGTCAGCACCCGAAAGTGCTATCACCATCTGTTTTAAATATGCTGCATCATATATTTCTTTGACAGAAGATGCTCCACCTGATAAAACCTTCGAATATGAAGATAATGATTCTTTATAAGCACTTGCTGAAGAATCTGATGATAAATCCTGAATTCCTGCCTTTATACAATCAATCACTCCGTCAGCAGAATACAAATTTTTCTGACTATTCTTTGCTGTATCCTTCAGACGTATATTGGTAACAGTCATAGTAATTACGGCAACGGCAAGCAAAGCTACAAAGGACATTGCTATTAACGCAAATACAAGTGATGAACCTTTTTTATCTTTATAAATCTTCTTCATTAAACCCCATCCTTTCACTTTGATACCAGATTATCTTCATATGGCTCCAATATCACTGCTGAGCTATGCTTCCTCTGACCAATGTACAGAAGTTAGCAGGCAGTATCGAATCTCCCTTATATACGCATATCTCTATATCTGCAATGCGATTCTTTACACTTCTTTTTGTCATGAGATATTCACCCGATGCACTTTTAGAAAACTTTGAACTCATACTTCCTGTAACAATATTGGATGAATTTAAATTGGTATACACCGAATTAAAGAAATCACCACTTGTGCTGTTTGCATCTACTGAAAGTTCATTAGTTGATGATATATCCTGTGATACAGCAAAAAGACTCAACTGTTCATTCTTAATCAAATGACTGAGATTAACGGTATCAGCATCCAATACTATAGAATCTCTCGTAGATCCACTATCCGGTGTATAGAATATGTATATATCAGATATCTTATTTGCAGGGATTGACTTCTTCACAATTTCATCATCATAAGTTGAAGATGAACCTATTCCCGGAGGATAAGATGCTACAGATGAGTTAAACTCATATCTAAAATAAATCCTTGCAACTGCATTTGTCGGTTTGGCAACATCCTGCTTAAGCTCTATATATATCGTCTTTTTAAGTTTATCCTTAAAATAAGATGCACCTAAAGTCTTATCTTTTTTATTGTTATCACAATAAGATGAGTACCAGTTATAGAACTGCATCTGAGCATTGACTAAAGATGTACTCTTCTCTGTCGCAACTATATCTTTGGATGAATCCATCTTTGGCACTTCCATCTCATGATAAGTTACTGCCGCACCTGAAGCATTGGTAAACTGCTTTACAGGCTTTATCTCCGCTTTAACCTTATATGAAGAACCATTCACTGTACATGAACGTGTTATCTCATAATTACCGGTAGAATGATCGACAGACTGTAACTGCCAGCCTCTACTTATAGCAGACGCTGATACTGCTCCCGATGTAGCAACCAGAGTAGATGGCTTTGTGATATCACCTTTTTCCGCCTTAAGCTCTTCTAATGCATTCTGCGCTGCTATGATAGCATTCTGCTGAACCTTTGACTTTGCATTATGCTTTGCAGCATCAGAGAAGTACTGAAGAAGTGGAACTGAAATAATAGCAACAACAGCAACTGTGATGATAAGCTCAATTAAAGTAAAACCTTTTTTATCTATTCGCCTCATATGCATACTGTTACTCACCCCCATTACTATTTACACTATATACTTATCTTACGGTAATATCCTTCTTACCTGACATGATATAAGGTACATCAGGCTCTTCGTATTCTTTATCGGTACCTTCTACTGCAAACATGTCTAATTTAAGTGCACAATTAAGTTTGTTATTACCATTTGCCTTTGCAAATGTAAGTTCAGATATCTTCATACGTTCTTCATTTTTGTTAATAAAGTCTACAAATTTCTTAACAGCATCATATGTTGAATCAAACTGAACATCAATTGTTGACTGCTTTGCTACAATGCCTCCATCACCTTTACCGGCATTGCCATCACCATTTCCACCTGAAGAAGCATTAGCATCTGCAGGGTTTGTTCCGTCGAGACTGAACTGACCATCTGCATACAATATCTGGTTCATTGTAAAACCTTCTGATTTGATATGTACTTCCTTTATTCCCTTCTCGCCTTCATCGAGCTGATATATTGCATTCTGAAGTCTTACCTCAGCAGGAAACTTTTTGTATATCTTATCTGTCAGCTTATTCTTATCAGCTGTGTCTGCTTCCACAGATGCCTGCTTACTTACCATGCTTCTTAAGTTATTTACTTCTTTCTGAAGAGTTTCATTTGCCTCAAGCATGGTATTTTTCTTTTCCTGAAGCTTCTGAAATCCCAAGAAGTAAGTAGCCACCACAATTATTATGGATAAAATTATATAAGCTAACCTTTTATCTCTTTCTGAAAAAGATACTTTATTCTTGCTTTTTGCTGAACTATTATCTGCCATATCATTCTCCCTCCAATACTATCTACTTAGCCTCTTCTGTCTGACCTGATGCAGCCTGACCTTCAGCACCTTCTTCGTCAGCTTCTACAGGGTAGCTTGCTGACACAGTGAAGTCATATGTTTCTACGCCATTCTTTTTACTTTCTGTTACAGAAGGTATCTGATAATTAGTAAGATCTTTGATATCCTCCAGATTCATAAGCATTCTTGCTACAGATATCTTAGTTGTGGTATTGATGGTCATTGTCACTCCATCATCTTTTGCTGAAAGATTTGTCACCTTCATAATTGTAGGAAGCTTCTTCTCGATATTCTGTAAGAGGCTGTTAAGCTTATTATTCCTATTCTTTGTAGCTGCATCGATTGATTTTGCTTCATTGTACTTCTCATTTGCCTTAGTATTTTCCTGGAATATGGCATTTATATATGACATCGAGTCCTTCTGTGCCTGTAAATCTTCATTCTCAGTTTTCGCTGAATGATATCCCATCCATGATGTCAAAAGCATAACTACAGAAACAATCACTGAAAGGGCAAAGATGCCTCTTACTATCCTTGAATTTTCTCTTCGTTCTGCGCCTTCTGCAATCTCTTTAAGCTGGAAACCGATTGGTTCCATGGCTGCACCGATGGCTGCTATGTATTCTGTCTGATCTCCAAGACGGCTTGTAAAGTTCCTTGAGAATGTAATATTATTTAAGCTTTCAAGACGATGAACAGTAAGCCCAAGTTCATTAGAGAAAAGTGTATCAACACCACGTATCTTAACACCGGCACCTGTGATGTAAGCACTTGTAAGCTCTATTCCAGGATACTTTGAGTGGAAGTAGTCAATGACACGGACGATATTAAGTATGATGCTTCCCACTGCATCCGTTACAGCCTTTCTTGTATCCTGATTCTGATGAGAACGCTTCCACTGCTCTTCTGTCATCTTTGTAGTCTGAATGGTCTCAATATCTTCATAATCAAGGGAAGAATAAAGAACATTCTCACGACAGAGCATCTCCATGGCTGCGACTGTTGATGTAACACCATCAGGCTCACACTCCATAAGCACTTCAACTACATAATCAGTACCATAAGGAATAGTACGCTGCATTATCTGCTGACCTTCCTTCATGACACTTACCATGGTAGAACGTGTACCCATCTGGACACATATACAATGGCCTGATGAGATATGTCTCTTAAGTACCTGCATGGAACTGTTACCATAGTAATCAAGAGAAACGATATCTACGCCAAGCGCCCTGGCAAAATTATAATAATTCTGAATAAGTGTATCAGGTGCTGCAAGAAGCTGAAGTTTCAGACTTTTCTTGTCATTTTCCTTAATAGTATCTACTATGGAATACGCAATTGTATACTCATCTATATTGACTGGGAAATAATCCTGTGCCGTAGCTTTGATAAGATCTCCAAGCTTCGATTCACTTACGAATGGAACTGTGACTTCACGTGTCGCAATCTTACTTGATGCTATAGAGAATACGACATTCTTTTCTTTAACACCATTGTCACGCATCTGTTCTCTAAGAAGCTTTGCCATTCCTTCCTTATTCTTGATGTAACCATCATCTATTGCATCATCAGGTGTTGGAAAAGAAAATGCATTGTAAACATGAGGGTTCTTTTTCATATAGTCTATGACAACAGCTTTAGTCACCTGCTGTCCAATCTCAATACTTAATACGCGTTTTGCCATAAGTGTATTTCCTCCCATTACTTCTCAATTTACTTTTTCAATTCAATAATGGTTACTGCCATCACGGCAGGCCATGATGACAGTAACCAATAATGTGTGTCAGTTTCACATCACAAAACACTTAACTCTCAGAACAATTACTTTCAACAAAATTAATTAATATAAAAGTACCGGTTTGATTTAAATGCTCTGTGACAATGGAACTTGTCATGACAAACCACACATTCTAAGATACATATTTATAATAAAATCTCCCCACATCATAGCGATAAATATACCCACTGAAAGATATGGTCCCATTGCAAGGATGTGTTCAGCCTTACTAACCTTCATCCTTATAATATGAATAACAGAACCGACTATGCAGCCTATTATAAAACCTAAAAAAATCTTCTGCCATCCCAGTAAAAGCCCTGCAGCCGCCATCAGCTTTATATCACCTCCGCCGATTCCTGCTCCTGCTGTCACAAGGTATATAATCAGTAAGAATAAACTGACTGCAAATAGACCAATCACATGTGATAACCAATTCTCATGGTCAATTACTGTAGCCACAACACCTAATACAGCGATAAAGACATTGATTCTGTCCGGGATTTCAAAAGTTCTCCAGTCGATTACACTTAAAACTATAAGGGCGGATGTCAGGAGACAATAAACTGCGCTCATTAAACGAAAACCATTCGCCAAGAAAATGATTACATATAATGCTCCATTCATTCCTTCTATAAGGGGATACTGAAGCGATAATTTAGCACCACACTTCCTGCATCTGCCCCCTAGTATTATGTAACTAAATACCGGAACAAGGTCATACCAGTGAAGCTTGTATCCACATGTCATGCAGT
>JALERT010000183.1 GCA_022764445.1 Lachnospiraceae bacterium
TATCGTTTATTGACTGCATATTCTCCGGCACCTGATCATCAAGACCTATATGTGCATCTTCAAAGTACTCTGTATAATAATTAAGAGCATCCATCCTTTCCTCATGCGGAAAAGGTCTTAATTTATAATCAAGCTCCCTCATAAATTCTCTTCTCGTCATAATTTAACCAATCCTTTCTTACAAATAGTCGTATTCTCTCATTTAGGGTGATTCATACTAGTGACAAGCTGCGTATCTCCAAGCAGCGTGTCTATCCTTGATGTAAACTCTTTCCACTCTTTCCTGTAATAATCAAGCTTGCTAAGTCCTGTCTCTGTAATCTTATAATATCTTCTGTTCCTTCCCATGTATGGCTGGTCATATGTCACCAGACATCCCTCCTTCTGTAAGCGTCTCAGCACAGGGTATAATGTCGATTCCGATATATCGATTACGTTCTGTACACTCTGCGTAAGCACATAACCATATGCATCCTGCTGGGATAATACGGCAAGTACGCATGCATCAAGAAGTGGTGCTCCTAATTGAAATACCATATGTTCATCCCCTTTCTTAACTCATCTAATATGTTTTGTTGTAGCATATTATATGGCGTATAATATGTTTTGTCAACTAATATATTGTTACAAATATCTTACAAAATAAGGTTACTGTACTCACCTATGGTGTAACAGTAACAAAATGAGTTCTAAATATTATCCAACCTAAAACATTTATACAGAAAAAAGAGAGCAGCCTAAACTACTCCCACACATTTCAATATCCAGTAAATTACGCCCAGACACCAGCTGCTAAATATACCATAAAGTATAACAGGTCCGGCTATTGTGAATATCTTACAGCCTACTCCAAATACATCTCCTTCCGCCTGATATTCTATGGCAGGTGCAACGACGGAATTGGCAAATCCGGTTATTGGGACAATACTCCCGGCTCCGGCAAACTGGCCAAGCTTCTGATAAATATTAAGACCTGTAAGAATCACACTTATTCCGATAAGTGTCATCATACCATAAAGTCCCGCAAGTTCCTTGTCATTGCCAAAACTCATGTACATCTGGTTAAGAGCCTCGCCAAGAGTACAGATAGCCCCACCGACGATAAATGCCTTCAGGCAGTTTAGAAATATATTGTTTTTTGGTGTCATATTTTTTACATACTCGTTATATTTTTTCTTTTGAAGATTTGTATCCTTTTCATTGAGGACTTCTTTTATATCCGGTTTAGTGCTGTCTTTTTCGTTCATACTGCCTCCTCCTATTAATTTGTAAGTGATAAGGATTCCTCCTATTTCATAAAGTACATCTGATATAAGGTCCCAAGTCCTTTCCCGATTGCCATTGCAATTATTATAGCAGACATACCTGTCTGCAGATTTACTCTGGTAAATAATATAGGTATTACCTTGAGACATTCTGCAAGTGCCATAGAAAGACTTCCTATAAATATTCCGGCGAATAAACC
Organism: Lachnospiraceae bacterium; assembly: GCA_022764445.1. Taxonomy (GTDB): domain Bacteria; phylum Bacillota; class Clostridia; order Lachnospirales; family Lachnospiraceae; genus Butyribacter. The sequence goes on from JALERT010000183.1 coordinate 1,466, forward strand.
AAATATTGCAATACCGGCAATCCCTATCGGCATTTTTAAATGATATACTACTATAAGACTTCCAACAGTTCCTCCGGCAGCTATGGCTGTCTCAAACTGATATATATATTCTGTAAGGCGCAGTCTCGCTGCCATTCTCGGAATAATACCGAGGATTGTTATAAGTGCAAATGTACCGCCTGCTACTGCAACCCCTCCTGCAAAGCCTATTATTACCTGTAAGATGATACTGAAAATATTCATTATCCCCCTCCATTTAAGCAACATAAAATTATTAATTATTGCTTTCTCATCTTTCCCTCTCTTGAAGCATCCTGAATTATTGCTTTATTTGTTTCTTCTTCGTAGTTTCTCATTTCTATATGGATAGGTGTAGGATCTTCCCTAAGCTTTGAATGATTAAAGTGATTATAGAATCCAAGTATACCGATTGGTATTCCGATACTATAAGCTATCTCAAGTGCTGAGCCTCCACTCTTGTGGGTACCCGTGACAAGATAATAGAAATTATCAAATACATCATCCACACTTACATCTGTATTAAATGTCATAATGGTAAATGCTGAACCGAAAAATACGATAAGAATAACTGCACAAAGCTTTGTATATTTCCATAGCTTACTTGGCGAACCCGGCAGCCTGAACTCCACTATAAAATCTGCCTCTCCTATATTTTCAACAATTATGTCCGGCTGTATTTTATGAATCATTTCAATTATCTTCATTACTGAAAAAATAATTTTCTCATCTTTATCCCCTTTAGCCGTATAGACAACTATCTCTCCAATTTCCTTCTTCAGTTTCGTATCGTTTGTATAAATCTCTGCTACATCCTGAAGCATTATCCTTTTATTAACAACACGAGTATTTTGTTCAGTCTTTATATATACAACGCCATCTCTCATATTATCTCTCCAAATTTTTCTTCAATTCCAGACTCACTTATACATGGAAATGCTGTTTTCTCTATAGCATTTTCCACTACCCTTCCATTAACATAAGTTGTTCTGGCATTTTTTACTGATGTAATATAACAGACAGTTGTTATAAGCATTACACCAAATATAATAGCAATAAGCCATACTTTATTTCTTCGCATCCTTTTTCTCCTTTCCAAACGCTTTATTACTATTAGCATTGCTGTTCCTATAGTGCTCACAGTAACTGATAACACCAATATGCTAACGCAATAAGTCATTCATTTTCTGATTACGAATAGTATGGCTTATTAAAAATAAAATATTCTTTTATGTTGCTAATATTTTCTGACGCATATTTTTTAATATCTTTTTTTCAAGTCTGCTTACCTGAACCTGACTTATACCAAGCTCTTTAGCAACATCGCTCTGCGTCATATCCTTAAAATATCTGTATTCAATTATTTTTCGTTCTTTTTCTTCAAGTCCGTTTATTGTTTCAGTAAGAATAATATGATCTATTAGTTTCTCCTTTTCTTCGTCACAGGAAGAACCGTTGCTGCATACATTTCTACCTTTCTCAAGACCTGCAACCGAATCATAACTTGCACTTCCCTGTGAATTTTTAACTATCTGGTCTACCATACAGATTTCTTTTCCATCTGACTGATAAACTTTTTTATAGATAGAATCAACTTCGCTATTGGCTTCCATTGCCATAACTATTTCTTCAGGTTCTAACTCTGTCACTGCTGCAATCTCATTGATAGTTGCATTGCGTCCGTACTTCTGACTAAGCTCATCAGATGCCTTCTTTATCTTCCAACCGTTCTCTTTAAGAGTCCTGCTTACTTTAATCATGCCATCATCACGAAGAAAACGTTTTATCTCTCCTGTTATCATCGGTACTGCATATGTTGAAAATTTAACATTAAAACTCATATCAAAATTATCTATTGCCTTAATCAGGCCAATACATCCTATCTGAAATATATCTTCTGCCTCATAACCCCTTCCTGTAAATCTTTTTACTATATTCCATACAAGACCGATGTTGGTTTCAACCATCTCGTCGCGTGCTTTTCTGTCTCCGGCTCTTGCCTTCTTAAGTAGATCCATTGCATCATCCATATTACATCTCACTTATTGTGCTTATGCCAGTCCACGCTTACCAGTACAGCGAAAATTAACTGTCATTCACTATCTGTCTCCTTTCCTATAGTTTTTTTCATAGTAATCTTTGTTCCTTCGTGAAACACTGATTCAACCTGCAGTTCATCCATAAATGCTTCCATAAATGCAAATCCCATACCGGAACGTTCCCACTCAGGTTTAGTCGTATATAACGGCTCCATTGCCTTATCTATATCCTCAATTCCAACACCATAATCTTCTATCATCACTGTTACTTCTCTGCCGTTTATGGTGCATTCCATATGTATTGTTCCTTCGCCGCCATCGTAACCATGAATTATACAGTTGGTTACAGCCTCTGAAACTGCTGTCTTAACATCAGACAGTTCCTCAAGAGTGGGATTAAGTCTTGTTATGTATGCCGCTATAACTGTTCTTGCAAATGCTTCGTTTTCTGAACAACTTTCAAATTCTATCTTCATCATCTACTCCATTCTGCCTGATTTGTTAAAAGCTTTAATCGCTTCATCCGGCGTATTATACTTTTCTATTATTTTATATAAACCTGATATTTTAAATATGCGGTCAACGCTCTGTCCAATATTGGTAACAGCTGCTCTTCCACCTATAAACATTACTTTCTTATACCTGCCCATAATAAGACCTATGCCTGAGCTGTCCATAAAGTCAACACCTTTAAAATCAAATATTACATTTCGTATATTCCCCGCATCAATTAGTCTGTCCGACTTTTCACGCAAATATCCAACTGCGTGATGGTCGAGATCATCCGTTATATAAATAACAAGACAATTATTTTTTAATTCATAATGAAGCCACGCTTCGCTGTCTTCCTGCCGCATAAATTTCCCTCCTTTTGTTCTTTTGACGTTTGCGAAACGCCAAAAGCCGCATAAAATCGTCATTTTAATTTCTAAAAACACTATATATTTTAATCACCTGATGTGTTTTCATACTTTTTGCAAAACACAAAAGACCTGCCAGAAATACAATTAAGTATACTCTGACAGGTCTCTGCCTTTATCTTATATTATTAAGTAAATAATGCAACTAACCATTTTATCCAATCTCATTCAGTTTAGCTTTTGCCTCAGGAACTCTCTGTGAATCAGGATAATCATTGATTATCTGATTGTAATACTCTTTTGCCTTTTCGTTATCTCCCTTTTTCTGATAACAACGTCCGAGGAAGTACATTGAATCGGTATTGTTTTTATCATATTTAAGAGATAAGTTAAGCAGTTCTATCGCTTTGTCATAGTCCTGTTTACCTGTATAATCACCTTCACCATTGTAAGCATCTCTTCCTTCTTCAAAATACTTGACAGTGGCATTTTCAAATGTCTCTGACTTTATCTTGTTGTACAGCTTTTTGGCATCATCACCTGTAAGACTCTCTTCGTCAATATTTACAATCTTATCAGATGCTTCCTCTTTTTTCCCTGCAATATAAAGCTGAACGGCTGCAAATAAATTATTATACGACTCGATAAGTGTATCACCATCTACAGGATTATCTGATGTACCATCACCACCCTGCAGCTTATCAAGCTGTGCTTTTAAATCGTCTACCTGAGCCTGAAGCTTTACATTTTCATTTTTTAATGAAGAATTATCGCTGTTCTTTGAAGCCTGTTCTTCACTGTACTGCTTAAAGTTATTGTTTTTGTCATTGGCAATACCTGATTTAATATGCGGAACAACAAGGAAATACATAACAGCAAGACCAATTATGATACCTACAAGTACATTTACAAAAGGAAGAACTGATGGTTTTTCTTCTTTGTATGGTGTTATCGTCTTGTATGCATCAGGATCTGCGCTCGGAAGAATTTTTCTTGGCTCTTCTTTTTTCTCAACTTTAATGACAGGCTCCGACTTAAGATGTACATCTGACAACTCCTTCATATAGCGAAGTGTTGTCGTATTAGTTACATCGACTTTTATAATATTATTCATAAGACGAAGTGCGCGTGTTCTGTTCTCTTTCTTGCCCGACATCATATACAGTAAAGCAAGAAGCTGATTGGCACGTATAAATTTAGGATTGGTATTGACAACTTTCTTAAGCTGGATAATTGCCATATCCTCATCGCCATGCTTTGCAGAATTCAATGCTGAGTTGTATTTTCTTATAGTCTGATTATGCATTTCAAGCTTATTTGGATTAGCCTGAATCTCATTCATATATAAATCAGCATCATTATTATCATTCTGAAAATGTTTACTAAGAACCCATTCACTTAAAGCCGCTACAATTTCTCCCTCTTCGTAGTATATAAGCCCAAGAAGATTTCTTGCACTTGTATTGAGTTTATTAAACTGTAAACTCTGCTTAAGGGATGAAATTGCACCTGTAAGATCCCTGACTTTAGCCTGACTTAATCCTTTATTATAATAAATATTTGAAAGACTTACTAATTTGTGATAAGCAGTAAGATCATGACCACAATTATCACATCTTAACTTAGTAAATGCTACTGCTGCATTACATCTTGGACAATTCATGACTCTTTCACCCACTCTACTGATTTATTTTTTTTACTATCAGCCGTCGCACTTTCTTTCAAAATACTCTGAATTAAATCTGTTACATCTGTTGTATTATTTCCATATATTGCGTCCTCTGCCTGATCAATTTCAAGACTTGGCTGAAATTTTTCTAATTCAGCTTCAAAATCCATCTTACACTACCTCCTGATAATCATCAATTATTATTCGCCGCAATTATCGACTTTTTATACATTTCATATCTGATTGTTATTCCCACTACAGTTCACACCTAACATTTTATAGTGTAAACTGTAACTTATTCCCCAATATTATATACAATTATGCCAGCACCACGTCTTGCATATTCAACATGATGATTTTCTTCCTTAACAGCAACTTTCATACCATTTATTTTTATTATCGTTCCAGGATATACTACCTTATCTATAGTGACTTTTGCAAGGTTAGCTTTGCCCATTTTCTCGACAACTTCCTGTATGTTTTTTGTTAATTTGTTTATAGATGTATCTTTTTCTATCTTAGCCCTCATAAGTGCCACTTTCTTCTGATTAAGATCATCTCTTCCTGTTTTGTCTATAAGTATCTGAATCTGCTCTATAGCTTTATTGATCTTTTCCATTTCTTCTTCTGCTTTTGCTTTATCCTGTTCTTTCTTTGAAAGCAAAGCAAATAAATCTTTGTCTACTCCTGCTTCAATAACAGTTCTCACCTCAGACATATTACCGATTATAGTCGTATTTATATATCTTGTTGCCTTCACAGAACCACCAATTATAATACCAAACTTTCCTGAGACGATAACGTCCTGATCACATTCTATATCAGAGTTCATAATGGCATTGGCATTTACATCTCCTGCTGCCCTGATTTTAACCTGCTCAAAGAACTTACCGGTAACATTGCCTCCGGCCTCAATAGAACCTTTTCCATTTCCCTGCATGCCATTTTTCAAAACAACGTCATGCTTTGCTGAAAGTATAGCAGACTCTACATAACCGTCAACTATTATTGAACCTTTTTCAGATGTAATCTTTACACCGGTTAATACATTTCCACGTATGTGTATGTCATTCTGAAATTCAACGTTACCTGTAGTATATGATACATCGCCTTCTATAAGCAGTTCATTGTCAACTACAAGGCGCTCATCAATATATGTTATCTTTCCATCGTACTTTGCATAGTATCTGTCAGATGTATCATTAAGATAAAACCCTCTTCCTTTTAGCCTTGCAAGATCTCTTCCCTTTTTAGCTAATATGATTTCACCTTTAACACTCTCCCCATCAACACCTGGAACTGCACGATGATATATGACTATTTCCTGATCTTGTACTACAGCAGGAACATCCCCATATGAAGAATAATCTACAGAACCATCCTTAAGAATCTTCGGCTTTGTGTCTATATCTGTTTTAAAAAGAAACTCGAACCAGCCGTCCTGGCCATTTTCCGCCTTTTTATTGGCTGCAATCCTTACCTGGGTATTATAAATCTTATCAGATATTATCTTTTTAACAGCATCCTGATCAATACCTTTGGTAATTCCCGCATTCTTTATAATGGTAAGCAGCTGCTCCTCTGTATACATAACCTCATCATTATGCAGAGTTATAAAAGCCTCAGACTCGTCTCCCGAAAAATTGATTTCGATATCATTATTTAAATCAACTGAAGGAATATCATACATATTAACCCCTCCTTCCCGCTTATAAACTACTTTTATCCATAGTATAATTATATATGACTTCTATCTATAATGCAATAATCGGGTGACAAGTTCATAAATTCTTAAAACCAATTGTTTGTTATTAATAGTAGGAAAGAGCTCCGTAAACAAAACTCTTTCCCCTATTTTAATTCATAGCAGCAAGTTCTTCCTCAACCTTACTCATCATTGCTTCATACTTAACAAGTTTTGCCTTTTCTTCTGCAATCTTTGCTTCTGGGGCTTTACTCATGAATTTCTCGTTATTTAACATACCGTTTACACGCTTAAGCTCTCCTTCAAGGCGTTTCTTTTCTTTCTGGAGACGCTCCTTCTCTTTCTCGAAATCAACGAGATCTGCCAGTGGCATATAAACTGTTGCCTTATCGATAACTACTGAAACTGCATTGTCTTCTATACCTGACTTATCTGACTGTACTTTTACTTCTGATGCAGAGATAAGGTGCTTATATGAATCTTCAAGAGATGCGAACTTATCAGCTGTCTCTTTATCATCAGCTACGATATATACCTGTGCTTTACGTGATGGAACTACATTCATCTCTGTACGAATATTTCTGATACCACGTATTAAACCTTTCATGAGCTCAATCTGTGACTCAGCATCTTTATTAGCCCACTCAGCCTTGTACTCAGGCCAGCTTGATATCATAATTGATTCTTCTTCTGACTGAATTGTACAGAAAATTTCTTCTGTGATAAATGGCATATATGGATGAAGAAGCTTAAGAGAGTTGATAAGAACCGTCTTAAGAGTCCAGAATGCAGCGTTGGCAGACTTAGGATTTTCTTCTTTTGCAAAGAGTCTAGGCTTAACAATCTCAATATACCAGTCACAGAACTCAGTCCAGATGAAATCATAAATCTTTTGTACTGCTATACCAAGCTCATATTTTTCCATGTTGTCTGTAACATCTTTTGCAAGAGTATTTACTGCTGATAATATCCACTTATCTGCTGTCTCAAGCTCATCATATGAAGGCTTTGTTATTTCATTATCTCCAAGATGCATCATTATGAAACGTGATGCATTCCATACTTTATTGGCAAAGTTACGGCTCGCTTCAACACGCTCCCAGTAAAAACGCATATCGTTACCAGGTGCATTACCTGTTACGAGAGTTAATCGGAGAGCATCTGCACCGTACTTGTCGATTACTTCAAGAGGATCAATACCATTACCAAGTGATTTACTCATCTTGCGTCCCTGTGAATCACGCACAAGTCCATGAATAAGGACAGTATTAAATGGAACTTCTCCTGTGTGCTCAAGACCTGAGAACATCATTCTTATAACCCAGAAGAAAATGATATCATAACCTGTTACAAGAGTGCTTGTTGGATAGAAATAATCCATTTCTTCTGTTTTTTCAGGCCATCCGAGTGTTGAGAATGGCCAGAGTGCTGATGAGAACCATGTATCAAGTGTATCAGGGTCCTGTCGCATTGGCTTACCGCACTTAGGACATACTGCATGATCTTCCTTAGTAACTACCATTTCACCACAGTCATCACAGTAAAATGCTGGTATCTGATGGCCCCACCAGAGCTGACGTGATATACACCAGTCTCTTATATTTTCAAGCCAGTGATAATATGTCTTGTCAAAATGAGGTGGAACAAACTTTGTATCACCCTTCTTAACAGCTTCAATGGCAGGCTTAGCAAGTTCTTCCATCTTAACAAACCACTGCTTTGATACTCTAGGCTCTACTGTTGTACCACAACGGTAACATGTACCTACATTATGCTCATGATCTTCAATCTTGATAAGTGCTCCTTCAGCTTCAAGATCTGCTACGATAGCCTTACGTGCTTCGTATCTGTCCATTCCGGCGTACTTTGGATAATCATCAACTATCTTTGCATCATCAGTAAGAACATTGATTACTTCAAGATTGTGGCGAAGACCTACTTCAAAATCGTTAGGATCATGTGCAGGTGTAATCTTAACAACACCTGTACCAAATTCCATATCTACATAATCATCAGCGATTATAGGAATCTGTCTGTGAACGATAGGAAGATCAAGAGTCTTTCCTACCATGTCTTTGTATCTCTCATCTTTTGGATTAACAGCTACAGCTGTATCACCAAGAAGTGTCTCAGGACGTGTTGTCGCAAGGTCAATATATCCTGTACCATCTGTAGTCTTATAGCGAAGATGCCAGAAATGACCTGCCTGATCTTCGTATTCAACCTCTGCGTCAGAGATAGATGTAAGACAGTGAGGACACCAGTTGATGATACGTTCACCTCTGTAAATAAGTCCTTTATTGTATAATTTAACAAAAACTTCTTTAACTGCTTTACTGCAGCCTTCATCCATTGTGAAACGTTCCCTGTCCCAATCACATGATGAGCCAATCTTTTTAAGCTGTTCTACGATACGTCCACCATACTGCTCTTTCCATTCCCATACTTTATCAAGGAATTTCTCACGTCCCAGCTCTTCTTTTGTAATTCCCTCTTCTTTAAGCTTCTCTACAACCTTTGCCTCTGTTGCGATAGACGCATGGTCTGTTCCCGGTACCCAAAGTGCTTCATATCCCTGCATACGCTTAAAACGTATAAGGATATCCTGAAGTGTATTGTCAAGGGCATGGCCCATATGGAGCTGTCCTGTAATATTTGGAGGAGGCATTACAATAGTAAATGGTTTCTTACTACGGTCAACCTCTGCATGAAAATACTTCTTCTCCATCCATTTTTCATAAGTCCTCTGCTCTATGTCGGCAGGGTTATAATTCTTCTCTAATTCCTTTGCCATAATAATTTCCTTTCTTTCCTATAAAGTAATCATAAGGAATCTCCCCTTGTGATAACAAAAACGCCCTTTGCCATACGGCAAAGGGCGACTAAACGCGGTACCACCTTTGATTACAGTAAATTTACAAAAGTAATACTAAATGTTACTTTGAATCACAATTTACTGTCTCGCACATCTTTAACGGGATGAACCGATGAATCCTACTTGTAAACGTATCAGCTTATTTCAGACTCATTACTCCGAAGCTACCTTCCATGATATACTTAACCAAGTGGTCTTTCAGCCCATGAACCACATTCTCTGATGGTGTACTGTCATGTACTCCTCTTCATCACTGCTTTTTGCTTTATCACACCTTACTATACTAAAATATCACCGTATATGTCAAGTGTAAAAAAAACTAATTCCCTTATTAGCTCTGTTATAGATTTTCAACTTTAGTTTGAATATCACTTGACATAGATTCAATACTTATAAATTGTGCAGGAATCTCCTATGTAGATGCCTCAATGGAAGCATTCAGGCTCAATAAGTTCGTCTGGGAGGCAATATCCTCATTGGAATCTTATATGTTAAAATAATTAACTTCTTGTTCCAAATTTTGGGATATATGTATGGTATCTTTTGACGAATTACTGATTTTTTCTATGTTATCATTGATATTCTCAATGACAGATGTGGTCTCCTCACAGCTTGCTGCATTCTCTTGAGAAATTGCTGACAGATTGCTGACCTCAGTTAATACATTATCCTTTGCATTAGAAAGTTCATTGGTCTTTCCATAAATGTCATTTATATTTTCTGATGTCTGATTAATACTATGAGTCACCTTATTAAAGCTCTCCTGAACACCGTCTAAAACATCACCCTCTATGGTGACAGATTCTTGTATTTTTTCCACAAGCTCTGTACTCACACCAAATTTTTGTACAAGATTAGTAATAATATTTCTAATTTCCTCAGCCGATTCTGTAGACTGTTCTGCTAAAGTCTTTATTTCGCTGGCTACCACTGCAAATCCTTTGCCCTGCTCACCTGCTCTGGCAGCCTCAATAGAAGCATTCAATGATAAAAGATTGGTTTGACTTGCAATGCTTGTGATAACATCGTTTGCCATATTAATAGCTTCCACCGCCTCATTGGATTCAGCAATACCCTTTGCCACTTCCTGTGAAATCTGGATGGTATGCTTATTTGCCTCGATCAGCTTATCAAGGTTTTCTCTTACTTCTGTACTGATTTCACATACTTCATCTGCATTTTCCTTTGCCTGTCCCACAGCGGTCTGGATATCTGTAATATTCTTTCCAACAACCACCATATTGGAAGCTGTAGTCTGTACAGATTCTGCCATAGAAACTGCACCCGCAGAAATGCCATCAATGGCGGTAGATACCCCACTTACTGCATTGCTGCACTCACTGATGGAATCATCCACACCTACCATATTATGGTCAAGTTCATCCATAGTTGTGTGAATATTTGATAGTACACGCTTCATTGTAGATTTCAATACATTCGCTGACTCAATAATAGATGAGATTTCTTTCACCTGAGCTGTTGTATCTATATTTGCATCTAAATTTCCATTGGCAAGATCTTTAGTAAATTCATCCAACTTCTTAAGTGGAGTAGCAATCCGTCTAGAAAGGAACAGTGTAACAACGACAAACGCAACCATTAAAGCAATTGCCGTTATAATGAACACACTGGATACCTTATTTATTTCACTCAGAACATCTTTTTCATCTACAGTAAGTACTGTGATGTAATCATTATTCTTTCCCACGAAGTAAGCTGCATATTTATTTTTCCCTTTAAATACATAGCTGATAAATCCCGGTTCCACTTCCTCGTTCTTGCTGATTCGTTCCAATACTTGCTTTACAGCTTTATTTTCTGCCGGCTGACCTACTTTTTCTTCATTTGGATGCTGAATCATAATGCCATCGTGTCCATTTACCGTATAGACATACATGGAATCATAACCCATAGAGGATGTATCAGAAAACATTTCTGCCACGTCGTTTAGGTATACTGCCGCTCCTACATAACCAATAGGATTATTTTTATCATCGAATACAGGAGCATACATCGATACTACCTGTTTTCCTGTAGCTGGGGACGCAATAATTCCTGTATTATATACATCATCCGATGCCAGCATATTCTGCTGCAAGCTTTTCAAGCGGTCTCCTTCTCTTGTGGGTACTCCAATGGCTTTCTCTACCGGATGAGTCAGGGTTGTAGAATCCCAGTTGGATATGTAGATAGCCTCCATGTTACCTGCCGCATTAAAGCAATCCATAGTATAATCCTGTGCTTCTTTTTGCAAGGTAGCATCCGATTGGTTTTGCAAGAATTTTACTACAATCGGCGATTTCGCAAAATTCTTCAAAGTACTCTCTCCATTTTTTATATAAGACTCAAATCCCGCTCCGGTTTCCTTTACAAGGGATAACATAGCGTCCTGCGTAACGTCTTTTATTTCCTTGCTCGATGCCCCAATCAGCATGATCAGCATGATAATAATAGATACTATCATAGGAACAAGCGAAAATGCCACCAACACTCTGTTAAAATTTAATTTTAATGTTTTTCTATTTTCTTTCATATCACATTCCCCACTTTCTTATCTTTCTATACACTTTACTATTTCTTACTCTGTCCCTTAATTCCCCGTTATGATATAATATCTTTTTACAATTTGTTGTTGCATATTCAATCCCCCCCTAATCTTTTAAATTAATGAAATAAAATCAATCTACCTCTGCATGCTGAAAAACTTTCTCCTTAAACACTCCTTAATAACCCACTCCATATCATCACCTTCAATCTGCCTGTCTGAAAAACCCGCCTGCTCAAGTATACTTATCATACGGCTCTTCTCTTCATCTGACAGACTAATTATATCATGCGATACGAGCCACTCTACCTGTTCTCTAAAGTTAATACATTCTTTGATGCCTTTATTCCTGTGTCCGATTTTTTGTATATACCTGTTATATCTTATTATAATTTTTTCATTGATACTGCCTGATATATATCTGACAAAATAAGAGACATACTTTATAATACGGCTAAAACATATGACAATTATCAGAGTAGCAATGACTGCTGCGATTACACTTATGGATATATTCTTAGTTGTGTCTTTTATAACTTCTTTCTTTGTATCATCTGTCTGGTTTACAGCATCTCCTGCACTGTTTCCTCCTCCGATAAATCTCATAAGCATATTAAGAAGACCATTTGTATCAGGTTCTTCGTCAGAATAAGGTGTTACCTCTATCACCTGCCATCCTCTGCCCTCTTCATAGACTTCTACCCAGGCATGAGCATCTGCATCAGTTACATTTACACTGACTACCGCGCTGTTTTCAATATCTGAGTCACCTTTATAGTATTTTTTAGTATCCTCGGAAGATAATACCTCTCCTTCCTCTTCTATCTCAGACGGATCTACAGCGTATCCTTCAACGTATACCGCAGGTATTCCAAGATTACGGAGTATGAGAGTTGCCGCACTTGCAAAGTGTGCACAATAACCACGCTTATTTTCACTAAGGAAATAATTAATAAAGTCTTTGTCGCGTGGAGTTGCTCCAGGCTGGTAGGTATATGGTATATTATCCTGAAAATAATTAGACAGCTTAGTTACAGCCTCTTCCACGTCTTTTCTTTTCAGGGACTTTACTGTACTTAGTCCTGCCTCACTACAAAATGCATTGATCGTTTCCCGGTTCTGTTCAGGGATCGAAAGAAAATCATCTAATTTACTATAACCCCCATCTGGTACTTTTACATTATTACCTTCAAGCTGCGGATAAAAAGTATAATTCTGTCTTCTTCCTGAAAATATCGCCTTATCTTTATCGAGTGAATAATAAGGCAGATAAACGCCTGTTGCAGCATCAACATTCTCTACTTTCATAACTGCCTCTGCAGTATTTTTTTTATGGTTTTTATATGCCTTTGCATAAGCTTTTGCATTATTATTTTCCAAGTCTGCCGAATCATATCGAACCCACCTGTTATCGTATGGTGCATATTCACTTCCTGTAAATGACTTAAGGTAGATTCTTTCTGTATTGTATGGGACTAATTTAAGTGTAAGGTCAGTATTGTAATCAAGTCTTATGGAATTAACACCGCCAAGCCTTCCGCTTGTAAGTCCTCCTGTATTGGGATAATAGTTAAAAAATGCAGCTATACCCATCATATAAAAATTCTGTACAGTATTTAAAGTTTTTTCTTTAAGTGTACTGTCAGGATGCGTTTCATGAAATTCACTCTTTGGCATTAATGCTTCCAGCATAATTACAATAACTGTAACGCATACTATTACTACAGCCAGAAGCTGCATCATTATCTTCCACGAAAGGGCATAAGTAAATCCTCTTCTTCTGCTGTATCTGTAAGCATTGTCTTTATCGGTAACTTCATAATGATTTCCCCTCTTAAATGCCATTGATGCTATTACACCTGATATAAACATAATCGAAGGGATAATATCAGGCTCAAGGTTCAGGAAAAGAGGGAATGCTATAAAGCATGATGCCATAACAGTAATAAAGATATACTTCATTCGCCTTGATATACATATATTGACAAGTACACAAAATACTCCTGCTATATAACACATGGAAAATGTTACTGCATAGTCACGATTGCTGACGTATTCTCCATAGCTTTTCATGGCATTTGTATTGAAGAATCCGGCAGCAGTTTCTGATAAATCATTTAGAACAGCGTACACACCTGATCGTATCACATTAGGATAAGTTATTCCCAATATAAGTACAATAAAAAGAATCAATATATATCCTATATTTTCCCAGAGTTTTCTATAATAAAGACTTGCACAAAATAATGACTCTGCAAGCACCACCAGATATAATACAGGTTTATAATATGATATCCCTACACATGATAAGATACATCCGGCAAGTCCCATAGTAAGAAGATACACTATGACAGTCTTCGCCAATATAGTATATAACCTGTTCTCTTTCTGCTCATAAAATTCGTCGGCAAGACTTATCCCGTTCCACTCTGTCTTTTCTTTATTGATAGACAATTTCGCCACTTACTTCACCATCTCTTTCATCTATAATTACAAAGGACTGCAGATGAGGATAAAAGTTTTTCACAAGATTTATGATGTCAATCTCTTCTCCGTAACAGCTCATGCCAAATATCTGTGAAAAAACATCCATGACACTTTCTTTATCATAAATATTAAACTCCATCCATTCATATCTTTCACCATTCCATATAAGTATTCCAACAGATGTATTTTCACTTATAAATGCTCTTGTCAGATTGTATGTCATAGAGATAACATTTTCTACCCTTTCTTTACCACCTGCAAGATTCGGCACAAGAAGTATACGGCTCTGTGATACACTTTCTCTTTCTTTTACCATTAGTATATCTTTCTTGGCCGACAGCTTCCAGTGTATATCCTTAAGTCTGTCCCCCGGCTGGTATTCACGTATATCCGTCACTTCTGAAAAATCATTTCCTTTTTTGGTACTTTCCTCCGTTTCACTCACACCATCCATATATGCAAGACACTCTTCACTATCCATATCATACGCCTTTGGATAAACTATTGTGTCAGCATCATTCTGTACGTTTTTATGGACAGTGATAAGACCACAGATATCATCATAATAAATATCAGTTACAGTTAATCTTATATTGCCTGTATACTTTGAAGTAACAGGTATAGAAACACTTTCACTTCCATGAATTGTAATCGGCATAGATATTTTAAATTCACTATTGTCATTTTTCTCTATATTCTTATAAAATGTATTCTCTATCGTACATATAAGCTGACAATTAAGTGATAGCCCCCAGCCCGAATTTTTTAATATAAGTTTATATTCTATTTTTTCATCACATACTGCACTTTTCTGATAAGTAATTATATCCGCCGAAACCTGAGCTTTCATGACCAGTGCCGCAGCCACAGAACAGGCAGGCAGAATTATTACAGTAAGAAGTATCGCCAAAGTAAAAAAACTATGGAAAAAGTTATACAAAAATGTGGCAATACATATAACAGCTATCTGAAAAAATATTTTTAATATATGAAGTTTTATATTGTTTCTTTTTTTCATATCTTCCCCATATCACTTTATAGATTCTAATCTTCTATCTGAGATTTTTTATCCCCGGTGCAGGTATTTCATGTAACAGCCTGTATACTGCCTTCTCTTTTGTCATGCCTTCTGCCCTGCCTCTTGAACTTATTTTTACTCTGTGGCAAAGCACATCTTTCGCAACCTTCTGTACATCTTCTGCTATCACATAATCTCTTCCCGCAAGCATTGCCATAGCCCTGCTCATACGAAGCAGTGCTATTGTTCCTCTTGGACTTGCTCCCATCTCAAATATCGGATTACTTCTTGTAGCTTCTACGATATTTACTATATATTCATATATATTGTCATGGACAAATATCTTGTCTGTCGCTTTACGGATAATACGGAGCTCTTCATCTGTTATGACACTTTTTACATCATAATGTACCCTCTCCTGCTCTCCTTTAAGTATGGCTACAGCATCTTCATGTGACGGATACCCCATAGATACACATATCATGAATCTGTCAAGCTGTGACTCAGGAAGCATCTGTGTACCGGATGAACCACTTGGATTTTCAGTTGCAATTACTACAAACGGATCAGGCAAAGGCCTTGTCACGCCCTCTACTGTTGCATGATTTTCTTCCATTACTTCAAGTAGTGCTGACTGAGTTTTTGGTGACGTACGATTTATTTCATCGGCAAGAAAAAGATTACAGAATACCGAACCAGGTCTGTACTCAAACTCCTGAGTTTTATTATTATACATAGAAAATCCAAGTATATCACTCGGAAGTACATCGGGAGTAAACTGTACTCTCTTATAATCCATTGAAAGTGCCTTTGCGAATGTGGTAGCAAGAGTAGTCTTTCCTACTCCCGGAATATCCTCCATAAGAATATGACCGCCGCTTATTATCGCTGCAAGAATTTTTTCAACTATATCCTGTTTTCCTTTAACTATCTTATTAACTTCTGCCTGTACCTGCAAAAGCTTTCTTTCATATATATTTTCTTCCATATCTTCCTCCCACTTCTGATATAACGTTCTATTAATAACCAAACTACATATACTATGTATAATTCGTCTTAAAACGCTATACTAATCCGGCAGTTCAGGTATAATCTCGACATACACCTGATCAAATTCTTTCCTTAGTTCCTCCCTGATTTCATCCCTGAGCTGAAGTAATATCTTTGTATTAATGAGATTATCATGACTGGAAATGTATATCTCAACCCATGTCTTTCTTCCTGTCTGAATTACATCAAGGAATTCTATCTCATAGTATACCTTATCCATGCACTTTTCGGCAACACTTCTTATATCATCCATTATCTCCTTATTGGGAGCAAATAGTACAAGATTGCTAAGATTTGATATTATCATTTTAATTGGCTCAACTATTAGAAAACATGACATCACAATAGCAACTACCGGGTCTACGTATGGTGCTATATATGATAATGATGTTTTCTGAAGTGCCATCTGCACAAAAAAAGCTGCTGCCACACTAAGACTTGTGATTATATCAAGCTTCCATATATACAGCTCAGCTTCTACTGTCATAGACAAATACTTTTTGCCAAAATAATTAAGTATAATATAAAATACTATACAGCCTGCACAAACTGCAAGTTCAAATATAGCGATAATACCTGCATCAACTTTATGACCACCATGAATTATTGCATTAAAGCTGTCCCACATAAGCTGGACCGTAATTGCAAGAAGCACACTATATTTTACAACAACAAAAAGCGACTCAACCTGTGAAAATCCATATGGTCTTTTCTCCGTAACAGGCTTATAAAGAAGTGGGACAAGCACAAGAAATGGTCCTACCATAATAAGGTCTGTCACATCAAATATACAGTCAATAAGTATAGAATGAGAATGTGTGACATATGCCATGATTCCCTCTGCTATCATAAAAAGAATACTTCCAATAAGTGATAGTCTCATTATGATTTTTTCTATCTTTAACTTCTTTTTATTTAAAAGTTTTCGCTTTTTTTCTTTTTCTTCTTTTTCATTTACTTCTTCAATATTTTTTCTTTCTTCCATTTTCATTTCATTCTTTTCTATTTTTACTTTCATTTCATTCTTTTCTATTTTTTACAAGGTAAACAAGTTCACTACAACTTCCAAACTACCAAACATTGAATGACCTGCTCCGCTTTTCATACAATATAAATGTTACATGCTTTTTCCCACAACAAAGAGTTCTATAGCGTAAAACAAAAAGCACCGGAAAATCCGATGCTTTTTGCGTCAGAAGGAAGAGTTCATCAACGATGGACAGACTCCTTCTTTCCTCCTCAGATGCAGGCAAACGAAGTTTACATAAAATGCATCTGAGACAATGTCATATATAATTATGCAAGCTTAGACTTTGCAACTTCAACAAGTGCTGCAAAACCTTCCGGATCGCTTATAGCCATCTCTGAAAGCATCTTTCTGTTAAGGTCTATATTAGCAAGCTTAAGACCATGCATAAATTTGCTATATGAAAGTCCATTAAGACGAGCTGCTGCATTGATACGTGCAATCCAAAGTCTTCTGAACTGTCTCTTTCTTTCTTTTCTACCTGCGAAGGAAGTTGTAAGAGCTCTCATTACCGACTGCTTAGCTACTCTGTACTGCTTAGATCTTGCTCCTCTGTAACCCTTTGCAAGTTTTAATACTCTATTATGCTTCTTTTTTGCATTTAAACCGCCTTTAATACGTGCCATCTTATCTTTCCTCCTTAATTATTTTGAATATGGTAACATGCGCTTCATCATCTTTGTGTTTGTTGCATCTACTTCTGTTGCTTTTCTAAGATTTCTCTTTCTCTTTGTAGATTTCTTATTTAAGATATGACTCTTGTAAGCTTTCATCTTCATAAGCTTACCTGTTCCTGTTGTCTTAAAACGCTTAGCTGCTGCACGTTTAGTTTTCATTTTTGGCATGATAATTTCCTCCTTAATTGTTATATCTATCGGAATCTTAATTCCACTAAAGACTGTCTGTATAAGACAAACTTTATTAACGTTTCTGTGATAAGAACATAACCATTGATCTGCCTTCCATCTTTGGAGCTTTATCAACAACTGCTATATCCTCAAGTTTCTCATAAAAGCTGTCGAGTATCTGCTTACTGTAACCGACATGTGCCATCTCACGACCTCTGAAACGAAGTGTAACCTTTACCTTATCTCCCTTAGATAAGAACTTTCTGGCATTATTAGCTTTTGTGTTCAAATCATTAGTATCAATGTTTGGTGAAAGTCTTACTTCTTTGACTTCCATTGTCTTCTGCTTCTTCTTAGCTTCTTTTTCCTTACGGGCCATCTCATAACGATACTTACCGTAATCAATAATCTTGCATACAGGTGGCTTTGCATTTGGTGCAATCTTTACAAG
>JALERT010000004.1 GCA_022764445.1 Lachnospiraceae bacterium
ATGTTGTAAGATGTATCATGGAAATATCGTATTTTTCTATGCTATCAGCTATAAATTTGATATTTTTAAAACTTATTTCTCCACCTGAAAGTCTTAATCTAAGCATGCTGCGTTCTCCACCACGCTGTGCATAGCTTCCAAAGCCACCGGAAAATCCCTTATACTCAGGGACTGTAATTTCTTTGTTGTAGAATCTCTCTGTCATTTCATTGAATTTTTTCAGTTCTTTGCGAAATTCTTCTGTGTAATTGTTTGTCATATTCAAATTCTGCCTTTCTGGTTTTTAGTATTTTTACATTGGTATGGAATTTATTTAAATTGACTTCTGACCAAAACAGAATTAGTATACACTGCTGCAATTATAAAATCAACGAAAAAAAATAGATTTCATATAAATGGAATCTATTTTTTATTTTACGTTAATATTTTATTATAAATTAAACTGGCCAACCGTTGACTGAAGTGAATTAACACTATCCATTACATCTTTTGTTTCAGAAGAAACATTCTCACTTGCATTTGTTATACGCTGAAGATTATCATTTACAGACTGTACTGCTCCGTCAAGTTCTTTTTGTGTAATATCGATTGTGTCTAATATATTGTTGATATTACTTATTGATACGCTTAAATCTTCGGTATGTATTTTAAGATTATTACTAACTTCAACATAATAAGTTGCATCATCTTTATAATTACTTGCAAGTACTTCTAACTTATCATAATCCTTAAGTACAACTTCATCCAAAAATGCAATAACTTTATTACTTGCAGCTGAAAGCTTCTCAACGCTGCCTACAACTTTTTCAACTAAATCGTTTACTTTATCAATTTCTTTGCCTGTCGTTGTACTGAGCTGTTTTATCTCTTCAGCAACTACAGCAAAACCTTTTCCAACTTCACCTGCCCTTGCCGCTTCTATAGAGGCATTAAGCGCAAGAAGATTTGTCTGTTCTGCTATTGCACTTATCGCTGATGATACCTCCACGATTTTTTCTATTACTTTTGTCTCTTCAATCGCACTTTCAAGACATTCTTTACTATCTAATGTAATGGCAATTGCATTTTTCTTATCATTAAGAAGTCCCGGAACCATCTGCTCGACTCTTACTATAATTTCATTGGCACGTGATGTTATAGTCTGTGCGTTATCTACTAATTCATCCATAGCCTTTGCAAGATCCTGACAATTCTCATCAATGTCGCTTATACTTGTTGTCTGTGTAGTAACACTTGCTCCGGTTTCCTGCATAATAGCACTGATTTCCATAATATTACCATTCATGTCAGACACATGACTCTCTGTCTCTGATATCATGTCACGTATAAGCCCTGCTTCATGCTGCGTCTTATGTATCGTAGAAACTACACGTTTTTCTAATTCTTCAATAAGATAACTGATTTCCTTAACCTCATTTTTTTCTGATTTGCAATTATTTATTCCTACTACCTTTTCTTTTATAAAGGCTTTCATGGATGCCATTGGCTTTAGCATTTTATTAACAACGATATTTAATAAAATAATCAATATAACTAAAAGAACATCATCAACTATAATTTGAAGAACAATATTATTATTTATTTTATTATCAATAATGGATGTAGGCTGTGTAATACCAAGACGCCAGCCTGTAGTCTTAACTTCACTTACTACATAATACTTTGATATACCATCATAATCCTTAAATGTTGCCACATCTTTACTTTCAAGGTTTATTTTAAGGACATCAGACAATATGGTATTTCCTTCCTCCTTTGGAAGATAATTCTTATTTTCATGTGTAATAACACTATTATCTCCGGCTACAAGAAATGTCTGTACGCTATTATTAGTTCCGACTTTTTTTACCATCTTAAGCAGACTGTCTATAGTAATATCTGCAAGTATAACCGCCTGTTCTCCATCCATTTTAAAAGGAGAAGCAATAGAAACAACCATTTTTCCTGTAGCAAAATCAGTATATGGTTCAGTAAAAATCAGGCTTCCTTTCTTCACTGCATCCTGCCACCATGACCTTGTAGTTGGGTCAAGATCAAGAGATGAATGATCAGCAGGGAAAACTCCGCCATTATAACCAAAACAACAATAATACATAAGTGCATCAGGATTATTAGAAAGATTTTCCCCCAGATAATCCATAACACTGTCCATATTGTCCTTATGCATTGTTCCAAGTGCACTTTTCATTGTATCAACTATATCAGACTGTCTTGTAAGCCAGTCGTCAATTAACTTACTGTTATAGTCAGCCTCTTCCTTGAGAGTGTTGTGCCCGCTGGTCGTAACTACATTTCGCATAACTACACTGTTAATTGCTGCTGTTACAAGTATAATTACTATAGTACAAATTGCAACATATAAAATGATTTTTCCCTTAATACTACCCAAAAAAATTTTTTTCTCATGATTCTTTTGCCTCGATTTGCCCAAAACTTTCGTTCTCCTCTCTTTTAACTTTTATCCCTCTGCAATCTTTTTATCAGTATATAATATATGGTTTATCAGCCATCCAAGTAAAAACTCCATCATACTTTCCAGATATTCATTAGGATTCTTATCAATCTCCTCTTCGTTTATACTCTCAATTTTTTCAATGAATGCAGCATGTGCTCTTTTCTGTGCTTCTAACCCACTGTAATTAATACTCTCCATATATTCTTCTTCGTCAGTAAAATGATCAACCGTATACTGTCTAAGCTCCTCCATAATCTCCATAATCTGGTCATACTTATCCCCAACAGTAAATGACTTTATAAGTTTATCGGCTTTTTCCATTATGTTAAACAACACTTTATGCTCGCTATCAATCAAACCAATTCCTGTATAATACTGTTCCGTAAATTCAAATGGATTCTCGCGGACCATCCATTCTTCAAGTGGTGGAAGTTTTCCTATCAGAATATCACTGCTCAGGATATGATGATACAGCCACTTTGCAAG
Organism: Lachnospiraceae bacterium; assembly: GCA_022764445.1. Lineage (GTDB taxonomy): Bacteria > Bacillota > Clostridia > Lachnospirales > Lachnospiraceae > Butyribacter. The sequence goes on from JALERT010000004.1 coordinate 2,942, forward strand.
AAAATTCATTAAATCCTCAAGCACCTGATGCTGACTTTCTTCATCGTCAATATTCTGGAATGAACACCCTCTTATTTTTTCCCTGAAGAACATATGCTGTGTCCTCTGCATAATCAACTCCGGATCACATATTTTTTCCATGTAAGCTTCCTCATGGGCAAAATGTTCTTCTGCATAATTATCTAATTTTTCTAATATTTCTTTGATTTCTTCATAATGATCTTCAATATACTCATTATGTAACACATCAATACCATTATTGATAAGTTCAAATAAATATCTGTGCTCATTGTCAATCTCTTCTACACCAATAATACAATCATCTGTAAACTGAAACATTGCATACCTCCTATAGTAATTCATTTTTATATCTACATTGCCATTTTTCTTACTCTATAGAATTGTCTTTCCTAGAGAGAAGAATAATCATTATTGCTCTTTAGAATATCCCATGCATCATAAAGCATCTTTTCCGTTATTTTATAAGGATAATGTTTCACATCTGACATAAAAGGAACTCTCGTAATCGTTTCTTTAAATTCATCCTCAGAAATATCAATCTGATCTATTGGTACAGGAAGTCCTATACTGCGATTAAAATCATAAATTTTTTTAAATTCTTCTTTTTGACCGTCACATAAAAGTGCAAATAATACACCAAAACCTACAACTTCACCATGATAGTGCTTTTCTTCTATTACAGGATACTTTGTAAGTGCATAAAATATTGCATGTGCAAGTCCACTATTATAATCAGGTGTAAAATCTCTTGTTAAAAAAATAGATGCTATTCCTGTTGTAACTACTATAGATAAAACTAACTGCTCAAGCTCATAAGATGCAACATGATTTTTGTGATCTTCAAGACCTTTTTTCCCATACTTTAAAATAGGATCTTTACACATCTGGCTTATATTTACACCAAGTGCTGTGTAATGCTCTAGTGTTTCATTCCTTGATGAAATAGTTGCCTCATAATATTTGGCATATGTATCTCCGATTCCTGCCCACATATACTGTACAGGTGCCTTTGCAATAATCTCTGTATCAATAAAAGCATGCATTACAGGACGAACATAGAAATGTGGTTCTAAAAACGTTCCATCTTCATTATACATAATTGAAACAGATGTGGTCGCGGCACAGTTCGATGCTATAGTTGGAAATGAAAATATAGGTTTGTCATCGTCTATACAAAGACACTTACATGTATCTACTGCCTTTCCTCCACCGACTGCAAAAACCATATCAGCCTCATGATATATTTCAAGATTTCTCAGATGCTCTACTGTCGCATATGTACAGTCATGCCCATATATCTCAACACCTATTATTTCAAGAGTTGAGCCTTCAATAGCTTTCCTTATCTTGCTCTCTGCTGCCTTAATCGCTTTTTCTCCGCCTATTATAAGCACCTTTTTTCCATAATCACGGCATACACTTACAATCTTTGAATAACATTTATCGCCGATAGAATAACTTGGCAGATGCATCTCGTAATTTTCAAGTTTCATGATGTTTTTCCTCCATTTTGAGTATAATGTTATCTCGGAGTTTCTCTTGCACCTGCTTTTGCGGTTGTTTTTCCGAAAGAACATGTATGGTTTATTGCATGAAAAGTAAACATTTATTTTTTCTTTGTATCAAATCTTGTGACAATCATGTGAATGATATACGGTATTAAGATAACTGGTATCTCAAGATAAGCCAAGAAACTGTATGCTTTTTGTACCAAAGTAAGAAGTCCAAACTGTGCTATTCCAAAATCAATAAGACAGCAGACTAAAGCAATTACAATAGTTTTCAAGCCAGGCTTTCCGCTTTTTTCTTCTTTCTTCCTTTCTTCCTCAGTTGTAATCCGCACGCTAACCCTGCGAACCATAGCTGCAACCATATTTACCGCTGTTGATACGGCACCAAGTATGATCAGTATGGAGATGAGGGCTGTCATAAATGATGCCCCTACACCTTTTTGAACCATAAAAAGTGTTGGTACGCTTTTTGTTGCTATATCAGGCTCATTACTTATGGTAAGAAGACCTAATGCAACCATAACCATCATAATAGAGTTGATTATGAAACCAACCCACATACTTGTTTTTGCTTCTTTAGGCTCTGAAAATGTTTCTGAATGTTGAACAAAAACAGCTATATTGATTAACTGGAATGTTCCGTAAAGAAAAGCTGAGTATAATGCACTGCCAAACGAAACATTTCCTGTATTCATTGATGATAAAGAGACCGATATATTATCAGCACCAACAATGATATTAGGTATGTAAACTACCATAAGACCTGCAATAATAATAACAGATAATATAGATGCAACTTTACGGACAAGCTTTGATCCAAATATAGCTACAACGAATATAAAAACTCCTATAATAACTGTACACACAGGGTATGACAGACCTGTTACCTCTTTTAATGTCGCACCACCTGTAGCAAATGCAACAGCAGGCGCAAGACACATTGTTACCAAATATATTATTTCAAATAAGTTTGAAAAAACAGGTGCAAACTTTCCATAAAAAGCGTTATTATAAGAACGGTAATCATACACTTCATGTTTTCTTGCAAAATAAAGTGCATAACCAAAAAACAAAGCATCGTATGCCATCGCCAGAATCGGCAGCAGAATACACCATGCACCGTATTTTCCAAAATAACTGTATAACTGGGCTCCTGATGCAAATCCACCTCCAAAATGCGTTGTAAACCATATAAATGCAACACTCATAATCGCTGATATTGTAATTTTTTTACTAGTATTCTTCATGATGTTTTCCTCGATTATTTTTATTTAATGTAACAGTTTTAACATATAAGTAGTATTTAACTATTCTATAAGGATGATAATTCATCTAGCATCTGGGCAGGATTGTCTGCTGCCTTTACTTTTTCTATTGCCTTGATGATAATTCCATTTTCATCAATAAGATATGTTGTACGAACTACACCCATAGAAACCTTTCCATAATTCTTTTTCTCTTTCCAGACATCATAAGCCTGAATGGTACTAAGCTCAGTATCTGACAGAAGTGTGAATCCAAGATTGTATTTTTCTTCAAACTTTTTATGGGATGCAACAGAATCTTTACTTACTCCAAGCACTACTGCACCTTTCTCCTTAATCTGAGGATAAAGTTCACTGAATCCACACGCCTGCTTTGTACATCCCGCAGTATTATCTCTCGGATAAAAATATAATATTACTTTCTTTCCTGCATATTCACTTAAAGTATGCATATCTCCATTCTGATCCGGAAGTGAAAACTCCGGTGCTTTTGTTCCTACCTCTAACATATAATTCCTCCTAATTAATAAACTATTGTTTTATCATTTCCTCTAACGCCTGAGCAGATAGAGGTTTTGCATAAAAATATCCCTGAAACCATGTCGCATTATAGTCTCTTAGATAATTTTGAAGTTCTTCATTCTCAACTCCTTCTAAACATGTAGTCATATTGGATTTGTCGGCAAAGTAAAGTATCGAATGCACCATTGCCTGGTTTTTAGGATTGTCCATAATCCCCCTTATAAAACTCATATCTATTTTTATTTCATCCATTGGCACATTAATGACGATACTTGAAGAAGCACTTCCTGTACCATAATCATCCATGGCAACCCTTATTCCATATTTATGAAAGAAGTCTACATCATTTTTCAGTTTATCTAAAGGAAAGCCTTTACATCTTTCCGTAAGCTCTAAGCACAAATGATCTGCTGGAAAATCTGTATCCTCTAGAATCTTTAATACTTCATTACAAAATTCCGGATGCTCTAACTGCCTTGCCGAAACATTAACGTTAATAAAAAACTCCGGCTTAATTGATATAATATGCTTCGTTTCCGTAAGAGCTTTTCGCAAAACAAAATTACCGAGATAATACATACTTGGGTCTGTCTCCATCCATTCAATAAACATACCGGGCGAAACTTTACCATATGGTTCACGGCTCCAGCGAACAAGAGCTTCGGCACCAACTACACTTCCATCATCCGCATTTACAATTGGCTGATACTCAACATAAAATCCTTCACAATTATTGCTGACAGACTGATGTATTACCCTCATAAGAGCAAGATCCACACCTCTTGAAGTCTGCACCTCATCATTAAATATAACAAGCTGACCCTGATGTTCTGTCATAGAATGATTAAGTGCATATGTAACCTGTCCGCGAACAGATGAAGATTCACCCTTGTAATCCTCAAGTATAATAGCCCCAGAAGCCATCTTTAATGAAGTCATCTTCCCTTCTACCATAATACCTTTGTCAAGAGTTGAACGTACTTCCTTTTCAAAATCTATAAGTTCCTCACGGTCTGCTTTCTTCAATATAAATGCAAAGCTTTCTCCTTCAAGACGATAAACTGCTTTGTAAGGATCCATCATATAAATCAACTTTATGGCAATTTCACTAAGCAGTTCATCAGAATAATCACGTCCATACAAAAGATTAAAAGTATTGAACCCTGCAACCTGTATCAGCAGAATTGCGATATTTTTTTCACGCTCTATCTCCTTTTCCAAATCTTTAACATAGGTCGAATATGAATAAAGATCTGTTAAAGCATCAAACCTTGGAAAAAGATTTTCATTTTTAATTACTATTACATAATATTCAGGATTACCCTCATCATCATTAAGTTCATTTATGTGAAAAGTAAACATGGAATAAATACCATTTTTCCCCCGCATATGGATGCACAATTCTTTATTTATGCTAATGCCATTCATACGCTTTGTAATTTCTTCTGCATATTCCTCTCTATCAAAAGTATGCACAAATTCCTGTAAAATTGGTTCGAAATCCGAAAATATCTGGGAAGATAAACCAAAAAATTCTTTTGTCTTATCTGAACACCATGTAACATTTTCCTTAATATTAACCATGAATAAAAAAGTAGCATCCGAAGACTTATCGACAAATTCTACAATATCAGCCACTTTTGCTGAAGCTTTTTTCCAAAAATCAATTTTATCCATATATATCCCCCAAATATCTATACTATAAAGAAAATAATGTTACAATCCACACCTAACACTATACAAAATAATAACACATTATAATATTAAATTCAATTAACCAGAACTGTTACTTTACAGTGATATCAATGACTTTATATGCTGTACATTACTTTGCTTTTGGCAGTCCCCAGCGGTAATGTGCAGCAAATATTCTAAGTATCATGGTAATAGACGCACCTATTACCATTCCCTGATCATTCTTCGTATAATTCCACAAAACTATATACACAATTGCCCCTATCAAAGAGGCACATGCATAAAAATGCTTTATAAGTATCTTAGGTGTCTCCCCTGCAAATAGGTCTCGCACAATGCCTCCACCTACACCTGTTGCAACTCCTACAAATGCCGCTAAAAATACATTATAATCTTTTGTCAGTGAATTGGCTGCTGCTGCACCAACCACAGTAAATACACCCAGACCTATCGAGTCCATAATCAGCATTATAAAATCATATATTTTTTGATTGCTAAAAAGAAGTTTACGAATAGATGGAATGAATATCACAAAGGATACAAGTATAGAAATAATAGCGTAAACCGGATTTTTCAATGCACTTGGAGGCGTGATTCCCAATAAAAGATCACGGAAGATTCCTCCACCGACAGCAGTTGTCATCCCAAGCATAGCAACGCCAAAAAGATCCATCTTTTTTTCAATTGCTACAAGTGCTCCCGATATTGCAAATGCTACTGTTCCAATTACTTCAAGTACAAATAACAAATTCTATACCTCCATTCATTTTTTAATTATTATACGCAAAATCCACGTTCCATACAATAATTTCATACACAAAAAAGATGTGTAAAGTATCTGTTAGTTACATAAATTACTTATACCTTACACATCTTATATTGTTAATCTAAGAATAATCTTTTATCTTTAGTACATTTCAGGCTGTGGCTGTGGAGCAGGAACATTTTCTTTAATGTCTGCTACGGCTGCCTCTGTTGTAAGAAGAGTAGATGCTGCACTTACAGCATTTGTTAATGCACTCTTTGTTACCTTTACAGGATCTATAATACCTTCTTTTAACATATCAACGAAAGTTTCTGATGCTGCATCAAAACCGATTCCATTATCGCTGTTCTTAACCTGGTCAACAATAACAGGTCCTTCTAATCCGGCATTATCTACAATTGTATAAAGTGGTGCTTCTAATGCTTTTGCAACTATCTTAGCACCTGTCTTTTCATCGCCTTCAAGTGATGCAAGTATTTCATTTACTTTCTTCTGTGCATGAATGTATGCAGTTCCGCCACCTGCTATAATACCTTCAGATACTGCTGCTCTTGTTGCATTCATTGCATCTTCCATACGGTATTTTGCTTCTTTCATTTCTGTCTCAGTAGCTGCACCGACACGGATTACTGCTACGCCGCCACCCATTTTAGCGATACGATCCATTAATTTATTGTTATCAACATCTGATGTTGCTTCTTCCATCTGTCTCTTCAGATTGGCAATACGTGCATTTATCTCGTCTTTGCTTCCTGCACCATCTACGATAGTTGTATTATCTTTTGTTACCTTTACAGATTTTGCATTACCAAGCATTTCTTTTGTAACATCTTTTAATTCAGTTCCAAAATCTTCTGAAACAACCTGACCGCCTGTAAGAATTGCTATATCCTGAAGCATCTCTTTTCTGCTGTCACCAAATCCCGGTGCTTTTACTGCAACAACTTTTAATGTTCCTCTTAAACTGTTAACAATAAGTGTAGTAAGTGCTTCACCTTCTACGTCATCTGCAAGGATAAGAAGCTCTCTTCCTTCTCTCATTACTGTTTCCAATATAGGAAGTATATCCTGGATGTTGGAAATCTTCTTATCAGTCATAAGAATATATGGGTTTTCCATATTAGCAATCATTTTTTCTTTATCATTACACATATGACCTGAAAGATATCCGTTATCAAACTGCATACCTTCAACTACGTCAATATCTGTCTTCATAGTCTTTGATTCTTCAATTGTGATAACACCATTCTCCCCAACCTTTTCCATAGCATCTGCTATCATTTCTCCGACTTCTTCATTTTCAGCAGAAATTGCAGCTACCTTTGCAATATGATCTTTTCCTGTAACAGGCTGGCTCATTGATTCAATAGCCTCAATAGCTGCATCAGTTGCTTTTTTCATTCCTCTTCTTAAGATGATTGGATTAGCACCTGCAGCGATATTCTTCATACCTTCTTTAATAAGTGCCTGTGCAAGAACTGTAGCAGTTGTTGTTCCATCTCCTGCTATATCATTTGTCTTTGTAGCTACTTCTTTTACAAGCTGAGCTCCCATATTTTCAAAGCTGTCTTCAAGCTCTATCTCTTTTGCTATTGTAACACCATCGTTTGTGATTAATGGTGCACCATATGATCTGTCAAGTACAACGTTTCTTCCTTTTGGTCCAAGTGTTACCTTTACAGTATCTGCAAGTCTGTCAACACCTGCTTCCATTTTTTCTCTAACATCAACATCAAAATTAATTTCCTTTGCCATTATTAAAGACCTTCTTTCTTATGTAGTATTACTCAACTATTGCTAAAATTTCATCCTGACCAACAATCTTAAATTCTTCGTCACCATCTTTTACATCAATGCCGCCGTATTCTGATACAATTACATGGTCACCTTCTTTTACCTGCATTGGAATATTTTTTCCATCTTTAGTTTTTCCAGGACCAACCGCAATAACAACGGCTTCCTGCTTTTTCTCTTTTGCACTATCCGGCAGAATGATTCCTGATTCTGTCTTTTCTTCAACATCCTGATACTGAATAACTACTTTGTCACCCAATGGTTTTAATTTCATATGAATAACCTGCCTTTCTTTTGTTAGCACTCGTTTTAATTGAGTGCCAGTATAGTTTCAAAAAAAATAGTTTCTTTCGAAACGTTGTTTGTTTTGTTTTTAAATTGTTTATTTTTAAAGTATTATAACACTCATTTTATTCTTGTCAATAGGTTTATTTTTATTTTATATTTTTTTATTTTAGCTTTATATAAAAAGTGATAATAATGAAAAGCCTTACCAATTTATTTTAAAATCAGTAAGGTTTTTCATATTAATTATTTACAATCATGTCATCTATATTTTTTCTTATTTTTTCTGAAACTTTACGATAAGATTCTAATTCTTCTTCAGATACATCTTTTAATATCATCTGACTTATATACTCTCTTCTGTCTGTCATTTCTTTTATAAGTTCCCTGGCATTATCAGTTATCTCATAATGAATATATCTCCTGTCAGTCTTATCGGGCACTGCAATTATATAGTTTTTTTTACAAAGATTATCAACTGCCTGGGAAATATGTCCACGGTTCATCATTAACTGACGATGAATATCAGTAGAAGTATTATGTGTGCCACTCTTAGATAAAAAGTAAAGAATCTCAAGTTCAGCTCTTTTCATATCATATTTCTTACGCAATTCTGCACTTTGTTCTTCTATAAGCTTCTTAATCTGACCACCCTGAAGCATAATTTCAATTTGTATATCCATTTAACTTAGCTTCCTTCAATATAAACTATTTTCTATTATTTTCAATCCAGTCTACAGCAAAATCTACAAGTTCCCTCTGTCTCATAAATGTAATTATACCATTTCCGAGAGGTTCTTTCTTTACGCTGCAGTTTTCTTCAAAAGCCCTGCCTATTTCTTCAAAATCTTCTCCATCTACATAAAGAGTCTCATATGTTTTCCACACTCTTTTACCACCCTCCATAATGGCGCTGCTCTCTTTTATCATATGCTTTCCGGGATAATCAGCACGAACGTCCGCCAGGTGAAGTGATGTATTTTTATCATAGCCTACACCAATCAGTAAAACATATCCATCCATTTCATATAATTTACCAACAGGAGAACCATCACCAAAAATATTAGACAAATCATGGTTTTCAGTGAAATATCTTGCATTTTTTCCATATGCCGCTACAGAACGTGCCGGATGATCACTTCTGTATGCTCCCGGCCATTTACGAAACATTTCCGCAACTGCTCCCATTGTATTAGTCGGTGTTATATTTTTATCATAAGCCGGCCAGTTATCACGAATCGCCTGCCACCATTCCTTAGGTTCTTCCCAGTGTACACCATCCTCCGGGTCGAGATTCTTCCATGACTGCGTAGGCATCATTATTGTTCCTTCATCTCCAACGCACTCTAGTAATGCTTCTATTACTATCTGCGGACCGCCGCATACAAAACCAAGACTGCTAAGCGAAGTATGAACCATAATGCTTTGTCCCGCTTTTACTCCTGCTTTATTTAATGCATCTATTATATCTTTCTTTAATACAAGTTTTCTCTCCATAATCATACTCCCTCTTTTTACTTTTACTGGTGTTCCTCAAGCCAGCGCATTGCACTCGTTACAAGAAGTGCACTTCCAATTGGCATGATATCTTCGTTAAACACTACATGATCATTATGCATTGGTTTTCCATAAAGTTCATTTTCCTGAGCAGCTCCGGCTCCAAGCAGGATATAACTGCATGGAATTTCATAAGTATATGAAGCAAAATCCTCAGAACCCATACCACCCTGATTAAATACAACAACACGGCTCGGATCATAATTATCCTTAATGTAACCTGCAATTGTATTGGTCATCTCCTCATCATTATGAAGAGGCGGTGCAGAAGAAATCTCTGTAACTACTGCCTCACCACGGAATAATGCAGCTGTCTGGGCTGAAATTTCTTCAATTCTCTTATAAATCTGTGCTGAAAGGTCACGGTCAAGAGTACGGATTGTTCCCTCCATAATCACTTCCTCCGGAATAATGTTTGGTGCCTTTCCACCTTCAAATTTTCCAATGGTTACAACTGCCGGCATAGTAGGAGTGACCTCTCTTGAAATAATTTCCTGCAAAGATATAAAAATATGTGCTGCAATATTGATTGGATCAATACCGTTTTCAGGCATAGCTCCATGACAGCCCTTTCCTTTTACCCTGATACGAAAAAGAGTACATCCTGCCATACAGGTTCCTAGTCCACAGAGAACAACACCTGACGGAGTACCTGAATTTACATGAAGAGCCATACCTACATCAACCTTAGGATTTTCAAGAACGCCTGCTTTTAACATGGTCTTTGCACCTGTAAAGCCTTCCTCGTCCGGCTGGAAAACAAGCTTTATCTTTCCACATATTTCCTTCTGATGCTGCTTTAATAATTTTGCTGCGCCTAAAAGCATAGTGGTATGCATATCATGCCCACATGCATGCATA
>JALERT010000008.1 GCA_022764445.1 Lachnospiraceae bacterium
TGTTAATGGTTGCATATTCGGAACAGATGCTTGATAGAGATGAAATTTTGCAATGTATTGATATTTTAAGAAATACAGGTAGGCATATAAGCAATAATTTATATGAACAGCTAATGAAAAATATCAATGATAATCTGTAAATCAGATTAATTTTAAGCGTCTTTAAGGCTGGTTTGAAAAACTTTATGTAAAACTCTTAGAAGAAAAGCTCGGAAATGCTGTATTTATAGGGCTGAACAGGGTAGTAAACCCTTCACTCGTAATGAAGGGGTCGTGGGTTCAAGTCCCATTTTCAGCTTACTGGAAAAAGCACCGAAAAGCCTTGAAATAAGGTCTTCGGTGCTTTTTTATGTCTTTAATCGGTTCGAGCACATTTGCGTTTTTTGCTGATATTTGCTAAAATTTCCGTTGTGGTTATGGTAACTGTTATGGTAAATTTTCGGATATTTTTTAGATACGCAAGAATGAGGTGGAGATATGGGTAAACGAAAAGACGGAGAAGGCAGTTGGGGAACTAAAACTGTTAAGGGGATAACAACACACCTACGGTGCTACAGTAACAAAGTAACCAAGTGGTAACCAGTTTGTAACCAAAATTGTTGACATATTGTCGGAAAGAGATTATTATGTATATGAAGAAAGAGCGACTGCCCACAAGGTGTGGTTTAGCTCCCTAAGTAAACTGTTGAATCAGTCTATCCTAGAACCGGCTAAAGTACAAGGATAGGCTGATTTTTATTTATGCTTTTTGTCCTTATCAATATAGGACAGCAATGCAATTAGAAACGTACCACCAAGAAACAATAATGTCAAAACTTCGTATGTACTCATTGCACCACCTCCCTTCAAAAAGGGAGATTAACCGCACCTTGAACACAATCGCTCTGGAAGATATAGCATCATAAAGTGAAGAGTAATTCAATATTCGACATATTGTGGATATAAAAAATAGAGGGCTGATTTACCCTCTATTTTTTTGTTCCTCTTCTTTGGACTTTTTGTGCAGCGTACAAGTTGCCATATTGTGCGGACGCCCCAGAGGTCGGGCGTTTCGGCTTTGGTTTGTTTTATGCATTTACAAATGCTTCGTATTCTTCGGATGCTCTTTCGAATCCGTATTTTTTTATATATTGTTCTAAGTTCTCTATAGGAATCTCTTGCATGTTGTGAATTGCAGAAGGTGAAAATCCTTCGATAAATCTAACCATTTTATCACTTACGCCCTTGATAAAAATGTTATCGTCTTCTCCCTGGTAAATTTGTCCTCTTTCAAATTTCATCATATCTTTGTTCCTCCGTTCGTGTGTTGTTGTTTGGTATGAGTATATTATAAGGCACATATAACAAAAATGAGAGGCACATATAACTATGATTTTGTGCAAATCGAACGAAAGGCACATATATAAGGCTTTTATATAAGGCACACTTGACTTTGTTTATTTTATATAGTATTCTTATGTAAATATTTAATGAAAGGGGTGTGCATTTTGGCTAAGTTGAAAACGACAGAAGCGCAAAGGCGCGCAGTTGCAAAATATCAAGAAACAATTGACCGCGTCAATTGTAGATTTCCAAAAGGAACGAAAGATAGAATTGCAAATGCCGGCTATAAAATGAATGCATTTATTATTGATGCAGTTCTTGAAAAATTGGATAAAATAGAAAATAGCAATAAAGAAAGTCAGAAGTATACAGATTCTATGATTGACGCATATAACGCAAGAGCAGAACTACCAGACTTTATGAAATAAATAGAAAGGGGGATTATTGTATGAGCAATAAAGAAAAAGCAATACAGTTGCTGGATCAGATTCCAGAAAGTAAAATGTATTATATTATAGGCATTTTAGAAGGTGCTGCAATACCAGATGAAGAACCGAATGAGGAAACTATCGAAGCCATGAGAGAATTAGAAAATGGTGGCGGTGAAGTATTTAAAGGCACGGCGCATGATTTTATTAGTTCTATGTTGGAGGATTAAATATGTACGCAATTAGATATACTGGAAAAATGAAAAAAGATATTAAGACATGCCAGAAGCGAAACTATAATCTTGCATTACTTGAAAAAGTTATTGCGTTGTTAATGATTCCAGAGCCATTACAAGAAAAAAATCGAGATCATAATTTATCTGGAAATTATGCGGGATATAGAGAATGCCATATATTGCCGGATTGGTTACTTATTTATCGTTATGATGGCGATTTTCTGGAATTGGTCAGAACTGGAACCCATTCAGATTTGTTTAATAAATAATATTGTCGAAAGGCAAGATCCAAAGGGGAAGCGGCAAAGCTGAACCAAAGTACGAAAGCCAGAGTCAGCATTTAGAACCCTGTATCAGTTGTGAAGGTACGAAAAAGGGCGACCATTATAAAAAGATTACACATGCAGATAAAATTCGAGCTATGAGTGATGAAGAACTGGCAGAGTTGCTTTATTCGTTTCAGAACTTAGAAGATGAAGTGAAATTTTGCAAGAATAAAGATGTTTGTACTGATATTTTAGATGACGGAAAAGAAACACCAGATAATATGTGTAAAGAATGATTGGTTGAGTGGTTGCAGTCAGAAGTGGAGGGGTAAGCATGGACGATGAATTACAATTCTTCCAGACATGGTGGAAGATATTGCGGAAATATTGGAATCCTCCGGAAAAGACAAACAGGAGCAAGCAGGCGGATGAGTTTTGGGATGGTCTTGTTGATGAAGGAAAAGATAAAGTATACTCATTGTGTGCTTTGAAAGGATTTCCAGCGATAAAGTTCGGTAGTACATATAGGATAGATAGAGCCAAGTATAAGAAGTGGTTAGAAGAGCACGAAGGGATGAAAGTATTGTTGTAGTTATGGTAACTATTATGGTAATTTGATTTGCCAAGAGTAAAAATGCCTAAAAACAAAGGAATGTTTAAACACAACACCATCACTCGTAATGAAGGGGTCGTGGGTTCAAGTCCCATTTTCAGCTTACATAGAGAAGTCTTGAAAACGTAGAGTTTTCAAGGCTTTTCGTGCGTTATAGGGTGATTAATATATCAAATGTTATAGTAAGACATTATATAATAAATGCTTCCGTTTCAGACCATTTTGAATATATTTTTTTCTTTTTGACAATTTTATACCCCCGTATTCTGCAATAAACTACACTTCCGTTTTTTAGATTAGAAATAGTAAATGCCTTTATTTTATTGCTAATTACACATTTTTTGGACTTTTTATTAAAGTTATTGTCGTATGCATATTCTAACACAAAACCATCGTATTCTTTTTGGTTGGCACTCCAATAAATCTGGGTTTTCTTTTTTGAGGTTACTATTTTTTTGATTTTAACCTTTTTTGGGATTATTGTGTAATGTAGTGTTTTTTTACCTTGATAATTTCCTATTCCGCATATTTTAAGATCATACTCTCCAACAGCTTTTTTATTTATGGAATTAGAAATATAATAGTCTCTATTTTCTTTTAGGACATTGTCGTTAATTTTTACAGTTAATTTATTACTTTTACCACTATAAATAAACAATTTTTTTGATAAATAAGCATCAGATAAATTATGTAAACATACATTACTTTTATAATCAATAAGCTTTCTCATATTTACACAACCATATCCGTTATATTCTTCATGATTTGGATAATTGCTGCAAGTTGACTTTAACATGTGTCAATAATTGTGTGAACTTTAATTAATGATATATAATCAATATGTTATTTTCAGGACTTTTCGTGTTATAATTGTATTATAGTTTTATTGAAACATAATATTTAATTTATTTTCTGGACAGAGGTATATATTCTGGTATACAGATTTATATGATGACTTTTGTTCTGATATTTTTGAAAGGGTGATAATATGGCAGGAACAATAGTTCATCTGGTTGTGGCTGAATATTTATTAAGATATATTAATAATAATAATCTTAGATACTGCTTTGATAAAAGTCTTGATATTGATGAAAATTACTTCATAGCAGGTAATATATGTCCGGATGGGATAATGGCAAGGAAGAACTATGCACGTGAAATGAAACTGCATACACATTTTAGAGACGGGATACCTGATGGTGCTTTTGGAAATCCCGGTACTGTAGATTTGTTTGAAGAGAGAATGAGAGATTTTTGGAATGTTCATCTTGATGATGAAAAGGATTGTCCCGGACTTTATCTTGGCTATATTACACATATGATGACAGACGAGAAGTTTATCCTTGAAAAGCGTAATGAATTCTTTGAGGCGATTTTAGTAATTGGTCTTACAGACAAAGATAGGGAAACATTTGTCATATTCAATGAAGAGACTGATATGGTGGATTATAAATTGATAAATGATATAAAAGAACTTCAGGATGCGCGTATATCATTAGAAAATGTTACACCATATGAAATAAAAGGAATGATTACGAAAGATGAACTGACTGACAGCAGAAAATGGATACTTGATTATTTTTTCTATGGGAAGCATGAATTAAAAGAGCCTGTTTATCTGAGTTACGACGGAATGAGAAAGTTTATTGACGATGTTACGGATGAGATAATCAAAAGAATGTCTAGTGAGGGATATCTTACAGATGAGATATAAATTTATCTATGGAGAAAAGAAGAATAAAGGTAATTGCTGTACATATCTATAGTGTTACAGTAATTAAAGATATGCAGTAGTGTACATAATGGCATAAGTAATAAATGTATATACATATGAACAAAAGGAGCAAGTTCTCCATGAGTGAGGAACCTGCTCCTTTTTGATATTTCTTTAAGAAATTGCATTATATATTTTATACGTAAGATTACATTTAAAATATATCTATATCTGAGATTAGCAGCATCCCTGTGCTTTCATAGCTTCAGCAACTTTAAGGAATCCGGCGATATTAGCACCAGCCATGTAGTTACCTTCCATGCCATATTCTTTAGCAGCGCTGTCACATGATTTGAAGATTTCAACCATGATGCTGTGAAGTTTTTCATCAACTTCTTCAAATGTCCATGCAAGTCTTTCTGAGTTCTGAGTCATCTCAAGACCTGATGTAGCAACACCACCGGCATTTGCAGCCTTAGCAGGACCATAAAGCATATTGTTCTCGAAGTAAACATCGATAGCTTCAGGAGTAGAAGGCATGTTAGCACCTTCAGCCACAGCGTAGCATCCGTTAGCAGCTAAAGCCTTAGCGCTTTCGCCATCAATTTCATTCTGTGTAGCACATGGAAGAGCGATATCACATTTAACTGTCCAAACACCCTTGCATCCCTCATGATACTCAGCATTCTTATGAGATGTTCTGTCGATATATTCTTTAATTCTCTTTCTCTCAACTTCCTTGATCTGCTTAACAACATCAAGCTCGATTCCGTCAGGATCGTAGATGTATCCGTTAGAATCTGAAACAGTTACAACCTTAGCACCAAGCTGTGTTGCTTTCTCTGTAGCGTAGATAGCAACGTTACCTGAACCAGAGATACATACTGTCTGATCTTTGAAGCTCTTACCATTAGCTTTAAGCATTTCTTCTGTGAAGTAGCAGAGACCATAACCTGTAGCTTCTGTACGAGCTAAAGAACCACCAAAAGTTAATCCCTTACCTGTAAGAACGCCTGACCATTCATTACGGATTCTCTTATACTGACCGAACATATATCCGATTTCACGAGCACCTGTTCCGATATCACCTGCAGGAACGTCACAGTCAGGTCCGATATGTCTGCAAAGCTCTGTCATAAAGCTCTGGCAGAAACGCATGATTTCTCCGTCGCTCTTACCCTTAGGATCGAAATCAGAACCACCTTTACCACCACCCATAGGAAGTGTTGTTAAGCTGTTCTTGAAGATCTGCTCAAATCCAAGGAACTTAATGATACCACTATATACTGAAGGATGAAGACGAATACCACCCTTGTAAGGTCCTATTGCTGAGTTAAACTGAACACGGAAACCTCTGTTAACCTGTGTCTTACCATTATCATCTACCCAAGGAACGCGGAATATAATCTGTCTTTCAGGCTCTACGATACGTTCAAAAACGCCTGCTTCAACTAAGTCAGGTCTTCTCTCAACAACTGGTTCAAGAGAAACAAAAACTTCTGTTACTGCCTGGATGAACTCTGGTTCTCCTGCATTTCTTTTCTTTACAGTTTCAAGTAAATCGATTAAATACTGATTTTTTAACGCCATTGCTAAAAAACCTCCTTCATTATAATTATTATTTGGCACCATTATGTACCTTTTGTTATATTTTAAGAATAATTAATAATGTCTTTTAACCCCACAGCTATTAGCGGCAGGCCAATCAATCATATCAAATATTCCCATAAATCAGTATTACACAATTTTACATAAATTTCAATTATTTTTTATTATTTTTTTAGTATAAAGTAACAGTTCAGCCATATAAGTAACAGACAGGATTCAAGCTTGCTTGTTATACTATCTATTATTTATATGGTAGAATAGCCTTTCATTCACGTAATGAATAAAACAAAAGCTGCAACGCAGCGACTGACAGCAGTTCATAACTATATTATTATATATATAACAACTGCTGTCAGGTTTTATGAATGCAGTGAATTAAAGGCTGAACTGTTACATATAATAAGAAGCTAAATAGAAATTCCTTGTTAACATTTTGTTCATTAAATTGTCAATAAATGTACACAGGTGATATCTATACTAACGTAAGGAAAGTGAAAACTTTCTACTCCCACCCTATTATACGCTGGGTAGCCAATACTACCCGACAAAAAGAGCCTTCCCGGGCTCTTTTTGTTTTCTTTACATGTATTGTAAAATCGTTTATTATATATTCAGTACAGTGCTGGCAGGTTCTATGAATGTAGGGAATGTTAGGTGTGAACTGTAACAAAAATATAGTTTTTGACATTTTACATCACTATAAAAAAGATAAATAAGGAGAGAAGTATGAATAATAATACTGATATCGATAAGAAGGAAGATAAAAAAGAAGATACAAAAAACAGGAAAATCCAGATAAAAAAATGGGTAATGGTAGTTGTTATTGTATGTGTATTTGCAGTTGGTGCGGCAGCGGGTGTATTATTAACACATATGGGCAATAAACATAAAGACGCAGCTAAATCAGCAGATAGTAATGTATCGTTTAAAAAAGATTTTGATCCTATGGAGTATATTAAATTAGGAGATTATAAAGGTATGAAGGTTTCTCTGGCTGTTTCACAGGATGATATTCAGTCAGAGATAGACAGTCTCTTAGAAGAACACACTACATATGAGGAATTATCAGGTGTTGTTAAAAATGGAGACACTGTTTACGCCGAATTTGAAGGATACGTGGATGGTAAACGTGTTGATTCCACATGTGGAAATGATTATATACATATTGGTTCTGGAGAATGGCTTCCGGGATTTGAGGATGCTATTATCGGTGTGAAGACCGGTGACAATAAAAAGTTCACTTTAGATATACCAGAGGGTACATATGGAGATAAATCAGTAGACGGTAAAAAAGTAGAATTTCATGTGACCGTTAAGTATATCTGTGGAAATGAAATTGTACCTGAGTATAACAATGATTTTGTAAAATCTATTTCATCTGATTGTAAGACAACTGAAGAATATAATGAATATATCAAAGAAAAGCTCACCAAAGAAAATAAAAATGACAGAGCTGATTATGCATGGTCTGATCTCATGAATATTTCTGAAGTAATAAAATATCCTGATGATATGCTTGAGGATGCTAAAAAAGTTGTGCTTCAGGGATATTATGATATGGCTTCCATATATGGGAAGACAAGTGATGAGATATTTACGCAGTTTGGATATGAATCAGAAGAAGACTTTAAAGAAAAAGATTTAGACAGCATGGCGAAGGATACAGTCAAAGAAATACTTATGGCACGTGCTTTGGCAAAGGCAGAGAATATAGGATATTCTGATGCTGATTATAAGCAAGTTGTCGATGAAGAGTATTCATATAATGAAGAGAAGTATTCAAGTAAAGAGAAGTACGAAGAGGACAACAGACAGGCATTAAAGGATGAGACACTTCAAAAAGCTGTTAAGGCATGGCTAAAGGATAATATTAGATATACGACAGATTAATAATTGGAAGGTGGGGATACATTATGGGAGCTTCCGTTAAAAATAATAAATATGTAGTAGATGATTATTCTTTTTCCACAAGAGCTGAGTATGACAGGGCATTAAAGGAAAAAGAAACCATATCATATATTACAGCCAATACCAATATGTCAGATATGAGAGCTGTTCTTAAAGTGTATAACAGGGCAGTCGAGAAAAAATCATTTCAGACTGTTATTGGTTTGGAGTTTATACGAAACATGAGAAAACGTCTGATTGGCTCAGGATTTGTAACAGAAGAAACGATTGAACCTGTGCCGGTAGTTGCTGCAGCAAAGGAAATGTCACATGTTGATGATAAGAGCCTGGCTGAGTCAAAGGCACAGAAGTATAAAAAATTATATGAAGAATCTTCTGCAGGCCTTAAGATGCGCAATATTATTATAGCATTTCTTGTTATAATTATTATAGCTATGGTTGTAATTACATATAAAACAAAGTATTCTATATTTACATATTTTACTGATTATAAGACACAGATGGAAGAAGAACTGGTAGATAAATATGAGAAGTGGGAGAAAGAACTGGATGACAGAGAGAAGAAGCTGGATTCCAGGGAGAAGATATTAGAAGATGGTGATAAAAATACTGACTCTGAGAATGAAGGAGATAGTAATATTGATAATTCTGTGTCGGGCAGTTCTGAATAATTAAATGAATCAGCCGGAATGGAGGCAAATATGGATAAGTTAAAAATACTTGTGGTTGATGACGAAGCAAGGATGAGAAAGCTTGTAAAGGATTTCCTTGTAAAGAAAAACTTTGATGTTCTGGAAGCAGGGGACGGAGAAGAGGCTGTTGACATTTTTTATGAAAATAAGAATATCGCACTTATAATACTTGATGTCATGATGCCTAAGATGGATGGATGGGAAGTTTGTCGTGAGATAAGAAAAAATTCAAAAGTTCCAATTATAATGCTTACTGCAAAAAGTGATGAAAAGGACGAGCTTTTAGGATTTGATCTTGGTATTGATGAATATATAACTAAACCATTTAGTCCTAAGATTCTTGTGGCAAGGGTTGAAGCAATTCTTAGAAGAAGCAATAAACTTGATGATAGCGAGATTTCAATAGGAGGAATAACAATTAACCAGTCTGCACATGAGGTGACGATAGATGGAAAACCTATAGAGTTAAGTTTTAAAGAGTTTGAATTACTGACTTATTTTATGAATAATCAGGGCATTGCTCTTTCAAGAGAACGCATACTCAATAATGTATGGGATTACGATTATTTTGGTGATGCAAGAACGATAGATACTCATGTAAAGAAGCTTAGAAGTAAGCTGGGTGATAAAGGAGAGTATATTAAAACAATATGGGGAATGGGATATAAGTTTGAAGTATAGCATTCTTCAAAAAGAAGGATATAAATATGGAAAATAAAAACGATTTTAAACAAAACGATTATCAGAGTAGTAACAACCAGAATGGTAACTGGCAAAGTAGTAATTATCAGAATGGCAACAATCAAAACGGTAACTGGCATAGCAGTAACTACCAAAGTAGTAATTATCAAAATAACATCTATCAGGGAAATAATGGAAATTACAACAGGAATAGTGGAGATTTAGGAGAAGATATAAGAAATCTTGTACAGGAAACCCTTGATGCTATCGATTACGGTGGTCTTGGTGCTAAAATCAATCGTGCAGTAAATGATGGAATAGAACAGATAAGAAAGCAGGTTGAACAGGGAAAGAGACAGGGCGGTTCTTATAATGGTAACAATTATAACGGTGCATATAATGGGCAGCCTAATGGAGGACAGTCATATAGAAATCAGTCATATGAAGGTCAAAATTACAGAAGCCGTAATTATGGAGGACAGGCATATAGGGCGCAGCAAAACTACAGAGAACAGCCATATATGGAGAAGTCTCGTAGTAAAAGGTCGTCAAAACGTGATACGGAATTATATCCTGCCAATATAGTCACTCATTATCCGGCAGGACGTGTATCAGGTATTTTACTTCAGGTGTTTGGCGGGATAGGTTTTGCAGGAAGTCTTGTTACAAGTATAGTATTTGGTTCGCTATTTTTTGCAGGATTTGGTAAATTTACTGTAGTTGCATTAGGAATTACTTTGCCACTTTTTCTTATGAGTATTATAATGATTAAGAGTGGCAGCAGTATGCATAAGCGTGTAAAACGTTTTTATGAATATGTTCGTCTGTTTGCAGGGAGAAGATATTGTGATATAAAGTTGCTAGGGGAAAAAACAGGGAAGTCATCTAAGTTTATATTAAAAGATTTAAAAAAGATGATTAAAAAGGGTATGTTTCCTCAGGCTTGCTTAGATGATGAAGGAAAAACTCTTATACTTGATCATGAAGTTTATGATGAGTATATTGAGATGAAGAAAGGTCAGGAAGAAGCTGCTAAAGCTAAGGAACATGAAAAAGATATATCTGAGATGACGGACGAAGAACGTCTTATAGAAGAGGGTAAGCTATACTTAAAGCAGATAAAAGAAGCTAATGATGCTATCCCGGGAGAAGAAATCTCACAAAAACTGGAGCGCCTTGAAATTATTACAGGAAAGATATTCAGCTACGTTGCATCCCATCCTGAAAAAGTCCCTGAGACAAGGAAGTTTATGGATTATTATATGCCTACTACGTTAAAGCTTGTATGTGCGTATAAGGAGTTTGATGCACAGGATATACAGGGAGATACGATTAAAACGGCAAAGGATGAGATTGAACACTCACTGGATATGGTAAATGAAGCATTTGAGAATTTATTTGACAGTTTATTCCAGGATGAAGCAATGGATATATCAAGTGATATATCTGTACTAAAGACTATGTTAAAACAAGAAGGATTAATGGGTTCTGATTTTAGAAAGGAGAAAAAGGATGAGTGAATTAGAGGATAAGATACTTAATATGGAGCAGGAAGCACCGACACTGACTTTTGAGCCATTTGCCGATGAGGAAAAAAATGAGATAGTAGAAACAGAAAGTCAGGATATTGTACAGCAGGAAGAAGAAAAGCCTCTCTTTGATGAGTCAAATCTTACGGAAGAAGAGTGTGCGATGGTTGATCAGTTTGCAGAGAAGATTAATCTTAGTGATTCTAATCTTATTCTTCAGTATGGAGCAGGAGCACAAAAGAAGATAGCAGATTTTTCAGAGACAACACTTAATTCCGTTAAGTCAAAGGATCTTGGTGAGATAGGTGATATGCTTTCTAACATGGTTACAGAGCTTAAGTCATTTGATGAAGAAGAAACAAAGGGATTTCTTGGTATATTTAAAAAAGGATCTAATAAGCTTACAGCCATGAAAGCAAAGTATGATAAAGCAGAGACAAATGTAGAGAAGATAAGCAGTGCTCTTGAAAGTCATCAGGTACAGCTCATGAAGGATGTTGCTGTACTTGATAAGATGTACGAGCTTAATAAAAATTATTTTAAAGAGCTTTCTATGTATATTCTTGCGGGTAAAAAGAAGTTAAACGAAGTAGAAACAAAAGAAATACCAGAGTTAAAAAGAAAGGCGCAGGAGAGTGGTCTTCAGGAGGATGCACAGGCATTAAATGATCTCGTAGCTCTTGCTAATCGATTTGATAAAAAACTTCATGACCTTGAACTTACAAGGACAGTATCACTTCAGATGGCACCACAGATAAGAATGATACAAAATAACGATACAATTATGGCTGAGAAGATCCAGTCAACAATCGTTAATACTATCCCACTCTGGAAAAGCCAGATGATTCTTGCACTTGGGGTGACACATTCAGGAGAAGCTGCCAAAGCACAGCGTGAAGTAACTGATATGACAAATGCCCTCCTTAAAAAGAATGCCGAGACGCTTAAGATGGCAACTATTGAGACTGCGAAAGAGTCTGAAAGGGGAATAGTTGATATGGAAACATTGAAACATACTAATGAATCTCTTATATCTACTCTTGATGAAGTAATGCGTATACAGAATGAAGGAAAAGCTAAGAGAAGAGAAGCAGAAAAGGAACTTGGTAAGATAGAGCAGGATCTTAAAGAAAAGCTTTTACAGCTTCACGGTTAAGAATAAAATAACGATAGTAATTGCTTTGATACTTATAAACAGGTTATGGATATTTGCTAATATAAATAAATTCGCCCGCTGATACTATTACTGTCAGTAAGACATGTAAGATATCATCGGGCGAATTTTATTTCAGTTTATGAGGTTATAATTTCTGTTATTATTTTTTTGACATAAATATAGTTGATTTATTTGTTATTTATTTTTATTGTATATTTTTGTCGTATATGTTCCATCTTCGATATTGATGAAGCGAATGAAGAGAGAAACCTTATTATCTTCATTAAGGCTGTTCCAGATATTGTCTCCAAATTCATCCATATCATTTACGATATCTATGAGTTTTGGCTCACCTTCAAAGCTTGGAAGAGGATTGCCGTCATGCATATAAGTATGGATAAAATGACCTTCTCCTGCTACAGGACTTTCATAGTCAAATGTATAGCGGTTGCAGGCATCAGGATTACCATTATTGCTTTTTAAGATAGACATTGAATAATCAAATCCACCATCTTCAACATGGAGAATAGCTGAAATACGTGGTGTATAGTTTGGCGCATCAGGCTCAAATTCTCTTGTAAGAAGTGACTGCTCAAAAGTAGAACCATCGCTCATAAGATCATAAATTGTATCTGTCTGATCTCCATTTGTAACGATTGTGTCATTTTCAAGGACACGTACAGGTGCATATATTATAAGACTTGGATCACTTAACTTAGAAGGATCAAAAGCCTGTGTGCGTATGCCCTCACCATCTTCTACAAATATACGGTTTCTGCTGTTCTCGCTGCGTCCCATGATAAAGTAAGCTATGGCAGCATGCTTTCCATCAGGTGTTTTACCTACAACAATTCCACGTCCCGGATAAGCATTTGATTTTAATTCATTAGATAAAGATAATTTTTCCATTGTTGTTCTCCATTCTTTCTGTATTTTAGTGGTGGAAGAGACGAAGGCCTGTAAATGCCATTGTAATACCATATTCATTACATGCATCGATGACAGACTGATCATTCTTTGAACCGCCGGCTTCTGCTACATACTTAACACCACTTCTGTGTGCTCTTTCGATATTGTCGCTGAAAGGAATAAATGCATCAGAACCAAGTGTAACACCATCAAGATTTTTAATCCATTCTTTACGTTCTTCTGCTGTCATAGGTTCAGGCTTTTCTGTAAAGAAGTTCTCCC
>JALERT010000036.1 GCA_022764445.1 Lachnospiraceae bacterium
GGAGGAGTAAATCTTTCACTTGCTTCAAGTGCATCACTTGCGACTTTACGATATTTTTCAATAAACCATATAATCATATTGTTGAGTCTTGCACTTGACTTCTTCTTGCCAAGATATTTGCTGTTGAAGTTAGCATTATAAAGGCTGTACATAAAGAAATCAATAAGATCAGGACATACGGCTTCTGCCCCTTCTGCTTCAAGTAGCTTAACAAGATTATTATTGGCAAGTGGAAGGAATTTAACAAGAATCTCACCAACTATACCTACACGAGGTTTCTTTACATCACTTAGAGGAAGTCTGTCAAAGTCTTCAATTATGGCACGTATATTATTTTTAAATTCACTATATTTAGCATTAGCTACTGATTCTTTTGCAACCTTAGCCCATTTTTTATGGAGTGCATTGGCAGAACCGGGTATTGCTTCGTATGGTCTTGTTTTGTAAAGGACACGCATAAATACATCGCCGTATATAAGTGCCTGGAGACACCTTTTTGCCATATCCCAGTTGATATCAAGTCCCGGATTTTTTTCAATGCCAGCACTTAGGGAAATTACAGGTATCTGGCTCATTCCTGCTTTTTCAAGGGCACGTCTGATGAAACCTATATAATTAGTTGCACGACATCCGCCGCCTGTCTGGGTTATAATAAGAGCTACCTTATCAAGATCATATTTTCCTGACAGAAGAGCCTGCATAAACTGTCCAATTACAAGAAGAGACGGATAGCATGCATCATTATTTACATATTTAAGACCATAATCAACACATTCCGGTGTTGAAGGAAGTATTTCAATGTTATAGCCGCATGCCTCAAGTGCTGGTTGAAGTATTTCAAAATGGATAGGTGACATTTGTGGTGCAAGAATCGTATACTCCTTACGCATTTCTTTTGTAAATACAACTCTGTGGTGTGCTGTATCAGTTGGTTTTATATTGATATTTTTACGCTTGCGGTCATTAATGGCAGCAAGAAGAGAACGGATACGAATACGTGCAGCACCAAGATTATTTACCTCATCTATCTTTAGTACAGTGTATATCTTATTCTGCTTTGTCAGTATATCGCTTACCTGATCGGTTGTTACAGCATCAAGACCACATCCAAATGAATTAAGCTGTATCAGGTCGAGATCATCTCTTGTGGCAACAAAGGAAGCAGCCTTATAAAGTCTTGAGTGGTACATCCACTGATCCATTACGATTGTAGGTCTGTCAACATTGCCAAGCTCTGATACGCTGTCTTCAGTAAGTACGGCAACACCATATGATGTGATAAGATCAGGTATACCATGGTTAATCTCAGGATCTGTATGATAAGGACGTCCTGCAAGTACGATACCGTGTCTGCCGGTTTCTTCAAGATATTTAAGTACCTCTCGTCCTTTAGCTGACATTTCGTCACGGACAGCCTGCATTTCTTTCCAGCCGGCGGCTGCAGCACGTCTTACATCTGCTGCCGGAATTCCATTTTCCTGTTCAAAGTATTCGCACAATCTCTTAGAAAGAATCTCTTCACTTTCAAATGAAATAAATGGATTCTGGTAAATTATATCTGAGTTTTGAAGCTCATCCACATTATTCTTAATATTTTCACCATATGATGTTACTATAGGGCAGTTATAGTGGTTTCTTGCATCAGGTACTTCACAGCGCTCGTATGGAACACAAGGGTAAAATATGTACTTAATTCCATGTCGTATAAGCCATGTAACGTGACCGTGTGCAAGCTTTGCAGGATAACATTCTGACTCGCTTGGGATCGATTCTATTCCCAGTTCATATATTTTACGGTTTGACTCAGGGGAAAGGACAACCTTATATCCAAGTTCCGTAAAGAATGTGTGCCAGAATGGATAATTTTCATACATATTGAGAACGCGTGGTATTCCGACTACTCCACGTATTGCCTTATCATCTTCAAGAGATTTATAATGATGGAAAATTCTCTTATTTTTATATTCAAAAAGATTTGGAATATTGTCCTTATTCTTTTCTTTTCCAAGGCCACGTTCACATCTGTTACCGGAGATAAACTGTCTTCCGCCTGTAAATCTGTTGATAGTGAGAAGGCAGTGGTTGGTACATCCTTTACATCTTGACATAGAAGTTTCAAATCTAAGTTCATTTATCTCCTGTATTGAAAGCATTGAGGATTCGCCGCCTGTATATCTGTCTCTTGCGATAAGTGCAGCACCGAAAGCTCCCATTATACCGGCGATATCAGGTCTTACTGCTTCACATCCTGATATACGCTCAAAGCTTCTAAGAACAGCATCATTATAGAATGTTCCACCCTGTACTACTATCTTTTCTCCAAGATCTTTAGGATCTGTAAGTTTGATAACCTTAAGAAGTGCATTTTTAATTACTGAATAAGCAAGACCGGCAGATATGTCTGCAACGCTTGCACCCTCTTTCTGAGCCTGTTTAACTTTAGAGTTCATAAATACAGTACATCTTGAACCAAGGTCAATAGGATTCTCTGCAAAAAGAGCTATTTTGGCAAAGTCAGCAACTTCGTAGTTAAGTGATTTGGCAAATGTCTCTATAAATGAGCCACATCCGGAAGAACATGCTTCGTTAAGCTGTACTTTGTCAACGGAGTTGTTCTTTATCTTTATACACTTCATATCCTGACCGCCAATATCGAGGATACAGTCAACATCAGGTTCAAAGAATGCAGCGGCTGTATAATGTGCAACTGTCTCAACCTCGCCCTCATCAAGAAGGAGAGCTGATTTAAGAAGTGCTTCACCGTAACCTGTAGAGCATGAACCGACTATTTTTGCACCCTTAGGCATAAGTGAATAAACTTCTTTTATTGATTTTATGGCAGTTTTAAGTGGAGCACCATTATTACTGCTGTAGAATGAGTAAAGAAGTGAGCCGTCTTCTCCAATTACGGCAACTTTAGTAGTTGTTGAACCTGAATCAATTCCAAGGAAAAGTTTTCCCCTGTAATTAGCAAAATCACCCTTCTTAACATTATTTTCAGAGTGTTTGTCAAGGAAAGCCTTATATTCGTTTTCGTCCTTAAATAGTGGTTCGAGACGTGTTACTTCAAAATCAAGCTGTATTTTGTGACTTAGCTTTTCATTAAGAGCCGAAAGAGTAGTCTGAACATCACTTTGTGCGTTCATAGCTGCACCTGAAGCAGCAAAAAGATGAGAATGTTCAGGTGCAATTATTTCGTCATCACTAAGATTAAGTGTTCGTATAAATGCCTGTTTAAGTTCTGTAAGGAAGTGGAGAGGACCTCCGAGGAATGCGACATTTCCACGAATAGGTTTACCACAGGCAAGACCACTTATAGTCTGATTGACTACAGCCTGAAATATAGATGCTGATAAATCTTCCTTTGTCGCACCTTCATTTATAAGAGGCTGGATATCTGTCTTAGCAAAAACACCACATCTTGCGGCTATTGGGTATATGGCTTTATAATTTTTTGCATATTCATTAAGACCACTTGCATCTGTTTTCAGAAGTGTTGCCATCTGATCGATAAATGAACCTGTACCACCGGCACAGATACCATTCATTCGCTGGTCTATTCCATCAGTGAAGTAGATGATTTTGGCATCTTCACCACCAAGCTCGATAGCGACATCTGTCTGTGGAGCATAATCCTTAAGAGAAGTAGCAACGGCTACAACCTCCTGAACAAATGGAATATCAAGATGTTTAGAAAGTGCAAGACCGCCTGAACCTGTTATAACAGGAGATACAGGTAAATCGCCTAATTCATCAAATGCTTTGGAAATTATGTCAGCAAGTGTTTCCTGGATATTGGCATAATGTCTTTGGTAGTCAGAAAATATAATCTGACCTTCCTTATTTAAAATAGCGATTTTTACTGTTGTTGAACCTATGTCAATTCCAAGTGTATTAAAATCAAGTTTCATCATATACCTCTTTTCTATATTTTTAAGAATATGGTAGACAAGTTCGCTTTATTCTTAAAATGAGTAATATTATAGAGTAAAAAAATATAAAGTCAAAATTCGCCATATTGAGCTATTATATGACAAAGTTTGTTAATTTGCAAGAGTCATGATTGCGTGTGTTGAACAGTAACGTATTTATCGAGCATGAATATAATGAAATAACGTTACCCTTCATCATTGTGGGGTGGCAGTAATATAATATAAGAAAGGCTGTTAATCATGAATTATGAGTTTTGTGAAGGTATTACCCACACGATAAAGAAAGGTGATACATTGTACAGTATAAGCAGACAGCACAATGTACCAATAGCCATGATAATGCGTGCTAATCCATATGTTGACGTATATAATCTTCAGGTTGGGGAGACTATATGTGTGCCGGTCGAGAAAGAAAATATGGGCGTAAGAAATCCTGAAATGACGGCTCCAAGGCGCAATGTTTCACCGGATATGATGTCAGGTCCAGGTAATACTAATATGCCAAATATGACAAATGCACCCGGAACCAATAGTATGCCCGGAATGACAAATGTACCCGGAAATAATATGGTGCCAGAAATGCCAGCTATGCCGGAAAATAACATGATGCCTGATATGACAAATACATCTGATATGTCTTATAAATCAGAAGAAGATGATGATGATTCCTGCATCAGTCAGAGTGACATGGAAGGAAAGCTTGTGCGTTACGTAACACAGCCCGGTGATACTTTACAGGATATCTTAGACAGGTCGGGTGGTGATGAGAGAAGATTCTGGATGAAAAACTCTTCTGATAAGATGTATATGCTTCCGGGAATATCATATTATATCTATGAGGATTAAAGTTACTGTTTAGACGCAAGCTTGGCACCAGCTGTCAAACTATTCACCAATGAATAAATTTAGCAAGATTACAGCCCCATGCATTAAATTTTGATAAAATATGGTTAAACTGTTATAAAATGCCTTGAAAAACGGTATCAGAGTTTGACAAAGAATATAGCTATTACTATAATAAAATGGCATATCGGCATATCCAGTATGCCATTAAGTCATGCAAAGGATAAAATATTAAAATACATAAGACATATGTTTCTTTGCTAATGCAGGGAAATATTAGGTGTGAACTGTAACATTAATAGGAAAAGGAAGGAAAAATTTATATGAGTAATTTTCTGAATAAGTTAGAAAGAAAGTTTGGAAAGTATGCTATACCTGATCTTATCAGATATATAATCTTTCTGTATGGTGCGGGTGCTGTTATTGGATTAATGGATTCGCTTAATGGAACAAATATTTACTATAGCTATCTTTGTCTTGACATGGATGCGGTTTTACATGGGCAGATATGGAGACTTTTCACATATCTTCTGGAACCATATGGTTTTACGAGCGGAGGCGGCTTTTTAATAAGTATACTTTTCTTCTTTATAAAGGTTCAGCTTTTTCTTATGTTTGGAAGATCTCTTGAGCAGGCATGGGGAACGTTCAGATTCAATCTTTACTTCTTTTCGGGATATATACTTAATATAGTAGCAGCACTTATTTTGTATCTCTCACCATTGCATGCAACAGTATATCAATCCGGATTTGAATATATTTATTGGGCAATGTTTTTTGCGTTTGCAACGCTTAATCCGGACATGCAGTTTTTGCTGTACTTTATAATTCCTATTAAAGTTAAATGGCTTGCAGTTCTTGATGCCGCATATCTTATTTATTCTGTGGGAAGTAATTTTATACATGGTATTAAGTATCTTGCAATGAGCGATATGGTAGCACATCAGTATGGTGCGGCATATATGTCCGTTGCTATAGCAATCGTTGTGGCGATGGCAAACTTCCTTATATTCTTCTTTGCGACAAGAAATTATACAAGGATGTCACCGAAAGATATTCACAGAAGAAGGAAGTTTAAGAAAGAGGCGTCAGTTAATAAAGGAGCACCAAGACATCGTTGTGCTATATGTGGAAGAACGGAACTTGATGATGAGAATCTTGACTTTAGATTCTGCTCAAAATGTGATGGTAATTATGAATATTGTTCTGATCATCTCTTTACGCATAAGCACGTTAAGAAATTCATGTAAAATAGGAGAGGGAAATGTTAGCGATTAATATTATTGCAATTGTGTGGATAATTGCTATGATTTTATGGTTTAAGCCGGTACAAAAAAGTCTTTTGGCAGTAAATACCAGAGAAGATAAAGGTACAGGCAGGGATTATAGGGATGCAGGTCTTATAATATTTGCAGCTGTGTTTGCAGTATCATTTCTTATAAGAATCATAGCCGGTCTTATCTGCAAAGGTAATGAAACAGATATGAACTGCTTCATTGTGTGGTCTGATATGGTATACAATGACGGAATAAGTAATTTTTATCTGTCAGAAGCTTTTCATGATTATCCACCGGGATATATGTATATATTATATGTAGTAGGAGCTGTTAAGTCATGGTTTAACATATCATCAGATTCTGCCATCTGTCTGCTTATAACGAAGCTTCCTGCTATAATAGCCGATATGGTTACTGGTTTTCTTGTATATAAAATAGCGTCAAAGAAGACAGACGGAATATGTTCATCGATTTTATCAGCAGCATATCTTCTCTGTCCTGTTATTATCTTAGACAGTGCAGTATGGGGGCAGACAGACGCGGTATTTGTCATGTTTATTGTGATAATGTGTTATCTACTGACAGAGAAAAAGCTTATACCATCTTATTTTGTATTTGCAATAGCTATACTTATTAAGCCACAGTCGTTGATACTGACTCCTGTATTAATATGTGCAATCATTGATCAGGTTTTTTTAAAAGATTTTAACTGGAAGAAGTTTTTTTCGAATCTTATTCCAGGATTATGTGCAATAGTCATGATTGGTCTTTTAATGATACCTTTCGGATTTAATGAAGCATTATCCCAGTACACAGATACACTTGGTTCATACGAATACGCATCAGTCAATGCTTACAATATATGGACTGTATTTGGACTTAACTGGGCAGGACAGGATGGAATTTTCATTGGCCTTACTTATCAGACGTGGGGAGCTATAGCAATAGTTCTTACGGTTATTGCAAGTATTTTGATAAGCATAAAGTGCAGAGAAACTAAGTCGAAGTATTACTTCATAGGTGCATTTGTTGTTACATGTGTATTTACATTTTCAGTACGAATGCATGAAAGATATTTGTTCCCGGCAGTAGTTCTTCTGCTTCTTTGCTATGCGGCAAGTGCCAGAAAAGAAATATATTCACTTTACACGGTCATATCTACAGTGGCATTTTATAATGTTGCACATGTACTTATCAAGTTTGATGTAAATAATTTTGACAATATGGCACCGATACCTATAGTTATCGGAATTGCCATGGTTTTATCAGCCGTATTCATGATATATACGGGTGTAAAACTATATGCCTCAGGTAATATAGAAAAGAAAGACGGAAATAATATAATGAAAAAAGATGATAAAGATAAGAAAGATATAATATCAGATGATAAGAAAAATCCCATTAAAAAATCAGGAATACTTCATAAGATGGGAAGAAACGATTATATTGCATTGGGAATTATAGTTGTAGTTTATGCAGTTATAGCATTCGTAAGACTAGGCAATATGAGCGCACCCGAGACAGAATACTCTGTGGTAAAAGATGGAGTTGTAACTCTTGATATGGGAAAAGAAGTTACGGTGTCTAAGCTATGGGATTTTCTCGGTTATGAAAATAATCCAAAATATTATATAGAGTACACCAATGATTCAAATGCTGAATGGACAACTCTCTGTGGTGAAGGCAGTGAATGGGATGGGGGTTCGGTATTTGCCTGGAATGAAAAAGAGATTAATGTATCAGCAAGGTTTTTCAGAATTTCACCGGCACCTGTCAATGGAAATGACAGCATTATGGAACTTGTATTTACAGATCCTGAGGGAAATCTTTTAATGCCTGCCAATGCTTCGGATTATCCGACTCTTTTTGATGAACAGGATATGTTTGACGGCAGAAAATCCAATATGAATGGAACATATTTTGATGAGATATATCATGCAAGGACGGCTTATGAAATGATTCATCACCTCTACTGCTATGAAAATACTCATCCGCCTCTTGGTAAGCTTCTTATCGCAGCAGGTGTCCTTATATTTGGAATGAATCCTTTTGGATGGAGATTTATGGGTACATTATTTGGAGTTCTTATGATACCTGTAATCTACAATTTCTCCAAAAAGTTTTTCAAAGAGACATGGATAAGCATTGTAACGACGTTGTTATTTACATTTGATTTTATGCATTTCGTTCAGACAAGAATTGCAACGATTGATGTTTTCGTTACATTATTTATTATGCTTGCTTACTATTTTATGTACTGTTATACGAAGTACAGTTTTTACGATACGAAATTAAGCAAGACATTTATTCCACTTGGTCTTTGTGGAATATCAATGGGATTAAGTATAGCAAGTAAATGGACAGGTATTTATTCTGCTGTCGGACTCTGCATAATATTCTTTGTACAGATGTATAAAAGATTCAGGGAATATCTTTATGCAGTAAAGAATCCGGAAGGCAAGACGGAAGGAATTTCACATAAGTATATAGCAGATAATTTCATTAAACTCTTTATGAAAACAATAGGATTCTGCTGTATATTCTTTATATTAATCCCTGCACTTATATACCTTGTATCATATATTCCATTTAATGATGGTACGGACAGAGGATTAATTGAAAAGATTATAGTAGCGCAGAATACAATGTTTAGTTATCACAGTCAGCTTACCACTGATCATCCTTATTCATCGACATGGTATCAGTGGCCTATTATGTACCGTCCTATGTGGTACTACTCGGGAATTGTTTCAGATACCGTAAGAGAAGGAATAAGTGCGTTTGGTAATCCGCTTGTGTGGTGGGCAGGAATCCCTGCAGCACTTTATATGCTTTATCTTATTTTTAAAGAGAAAGACAAAAATGCAGGTTTCCTTGTTATCGGATATCTGGCACAGTATGCACCTTGGTTCTTTGTAACAAGAGTAGTATTCATATACCATTACTTCCCAAGTGTTCCATTTGTAACAGTAATGGTCGGATACAGTTTGTATAAGTTAGTTCAGAAGTGGCCATCACTTAAGAAATGGACATACATTTATGTCGCACTTGCGATAGTACTGTTTATAATGTTTTATCCTGTATTGTCAGGACTTCCTGTCAATATACATTATGTAGAGCGTTTTCTAAAATGGTTTGATAGCTGGGTACTTATCCAGAACTGGTAAGTGTGATAAAATATTATAGTTAAAAATGTTCTCTTGAGGTATCTTAACCTTGATTTTGTGAGATGGGTGAAAGAAAGATTCCAAAAGAGTCTATATCTGTTCGGAGGAAAAATAAATGAGTAAATCAATAAAAGAATGTGTAAATGGAATAAATAAAAATAAAAATCTTGAAGAGCTGCTTCCAGAATATGTATCACAGAGTATGCAGCTTAATGACAGCTATGCGCGCCTTAAGATGATGATGGAGTATTATATATATTATGAAATGCTTTCAGAAGGAATCAATCCATATATTGATTCTGCAAAAGATACAACAGATGAGTTAAATGAGATTATTTTCAAATTATTTGAAGAAGATTTATCTGATGAAGAGGCAGACAAAGCAGCAGAAAAACTGCTTGAACTCAGACAGGTAGTAATTGACAAGATGCAGGTGCTTACTACTTATGTAGACTGCTTTGTTATATATGAGTACATATTAAACAGAGTTCAGTACCGTTTTGAAGAAATGGAAACTTTACCGGAAGATTCACTATTTGCACGTGATGTGGTCAGCTTTATATTTGGCACAGAGGATAATGTTGCCATCAATGACAATATTCACAGTGTAATAGGACAGCTTCCTATGAGAATTTCACGTAAGAGATATTATGAAATGATACGTGAAACTATTTCTGTATATAAAGGAAGTGATAAGAGCTCACTTGAAAGCTTTTTATATATGTTTAAAACTAACGCGATGCTTTATAAGACTCCTCATGGTGATAAGTACTTTACAGAGTTTGTTCCTATACTTGATGAGCTTGCATCGGTTGATTATGAAAAGATAACAGAGGATGAGTTTAAGATTTACTCAGAAAAGATAAGAGTAAATGCATCGAAACTTAACGATATATCTGACCTATATATGCAGCTTGGCCAGATTATCAATGAGGCATATATAATCGCTAAGTCAATAAAATACACAAGAGATGCTGACAGTATCGAGGCAGCAGATAAAGTTATAAAAGGTATCAATTCTCTTTTCACAGGAAGAAAAAGTGATGTCTGGGATGAGGCAGAAGGACTTTCTGAAGAGGATGATGAGGCAAAATTATACTGGCTCGGTGAGCATTTCCCACATATAGAAGGAAAGCAGGAAAAGATTTATGATTCTCTCAATATGGCAGGTGCTGTACTTGATGAGATTATCGAATCAGATCAAAAAGTTATAGAGGAGCTTGGTCTTACAGAAGAGTTTGTCATACTTAAGCAGATGTCACAGCTTAATTCCAACAGTGTATTTGCGGAAGTTAATGAGACAATTGATGAGACAAAGGTTACAGCAGAAATGGCAGAAGAAGCTGCTGAAAATCTTATTGCTGAAGTAAAAGAGTTATTTAATAACAGCAGCAGAATGGTAAGAAGAGCAATTATGGCCAATACACTTGAGAAAATGCCGGTATTTTTTAAGACTTCTCAGGAAGTTGCTGATTATGTGATGGCTTCACTCATTCAATGTAATGATGAGGCAGAGAAGTATGCTTCAAAGCAGCTTATACTGGAGATGATACAGTAGAAAGGTCTGGTGTATTATGTTTAAATGGAATCAAAAGATGTATATGGATGATGTTGTTAGCAAAGATCCGGAAAAGTACAAAAAGATAATAGAGAAAAAGAAGATTACAAAAAACTGTTACTGCATAACAATGCCTGCCAATGAAATGAACAGTTTGGATATATATTCGGCAAGAGAGCTTTGGTTCAAGTACAGAAAACTTCAGGGAATTGAAATACTTGGCCTTGCATCCAACAAAACAAAAGCAATAGAAATAGTACAGAAGATAGTCAGTGATGTTTATAAAGAAAAGCAGGATGTAAATGCAAAGACGCTGCATGAATTTTTTAGTTAAATCCGGAGGGTGGATGAAGTGACAATTCTTTTGATAATAGGGAATGTACTGCTTAAGATAATTGAAGTATTACTTATATTGTTAATATTAGCTGTAATTATAGTGTGTGCAGTACTTTTTGTACCTATACGCTACAGTATTGACGCTTCTTTTAAGGAAAAAAGAGAAATTTATGCATGTGTTTCGTGGTTCTTTAAAGCAGTCAATGTGATAGTATCGTATACAGATGATGAATTTAAGTATAGAACACATATATTTGGTATAGATTATAATAAGATAAAAAAATTTACCGGATTTATCGGTGGAATATTTTCCCGTTTAAAGAATGATAAAAAGAAAAAGGATAAGAAGGACTCTAAAGAAATGTATGACATCGAATCATGTGATGAGGATGATATTGATGTTTCTTATGATGGAGATGATACTTCTTTTGATGAAAAGGGACAAGGCATTGCTGATAATGCAGATATCGGTAATGAATCTCAAGGGGAAGATGGACGAATTGTTGTTGATAATGAGGATATTAGTGATGCTTACTTTGATGAAGAAGGACAAGGCATATATGATAATATAGATAGAAGTTCTTTTGATAAAAGTGGACAGGATATTTCAGATAATTATGGTGTAAACGATTATGAGTCAGAGAAATATACAACCCGGACAAATGATATAGAAAACCCAGACTCAGGTACAGATTATAAAGAAGAAACGGAAAACGAATCATCAGAAGAAGATAATATAATAAGAAGATTCTTTTCTATAATATTTAATTATATAGTAGAAAAACTAAGAAATCTGTATAATGGCATAAAAAGCATTATAGAACTTTGCAGGAGTGGAAAAGAGAAGTTAAGAATAATAATCGATTTTATAAGGTCTGATGAATTATCAGGTATGGTTTGCTTTACAAAAGATAATGTGCTACATTTATTGAAGAAGATTAAACCAAAGTTTCTTAAAGGTGATATAAGATTTGGCACAGGAGATCCATGCAGTACAGGCGAGCTTCTTGGCACTGTCGCTGTAGCAAGAGGTCTTTTCGCCTTTGATATCAATATAGTTCCTGATTTTGAAGAAAAGGTTTTTGAGGGTAATGTAAAAGCAAAAGGCGGAATAAGGATATCCACCTTATTGATTATAATATTTAAATTCATTACAAGTGATGAGTGGAAACAGTTTAATGCTTTATTGAAAAAGACAAAGTCTAGTATAAAATCATAAAAATTATTAAATAGTTGTTTAAGGAGGAAGAGTGATGGGAGAGAATAATTTTAATTCAACGGTAGCATCTCTTTTTAAGGGAATGGAAGGATTTCTTACAACGAAGACAGTTGTAGGTGATGCAGTTAAGTTTGATGATGGTACTATAATATTACCTCTTGTTGATGTATCATTTGGTCTTGGCGCAGGTGCTTTTTCACAGAGAGAAAAAGGTGTTAAAGAAAACGCCGGCGGCGGTATGGGTGGAAAAGTACAGCCTAGTGCCATACTCGTAATAAAAGACGGCGAGACAAAACTTGTCAATGTCAAGAATCAGGACGGCCTTACCAAGGTGCTTGATATGCTTCCAGAGTTTCTTGACAAGCATATGCCTGCAAAAGACAAGAAGAAAAATAAGAAGAGCAAAGATGGTAAAGATAAGAAGTCACAGGAAATGGATGATGAAATCTTTGATATGATGAGCGAGGACTTTGGGGAAGAGTAATTATATTAGAAAATCAATAGAAATGTTTTAGTTTTTATCTGTCTGTTGTTCGAGTACAGTTAAAAACTCTTCGGGCTTATATATAGGAATAGGGGATTTTGAATAGTCTTTTATATTGCGTGTGACAATACAGTCCATATTACTGCGAATTGCTGTTTCGACCATGACAGCGTCTTCATAATCTGTTATATCAGATGAAATTGCTTTCTTGCAGTCTAAACCATATGTATCAAGTAACTCAAACACCAGAAAAATATTAGAAAGTATTTTTCTGGTGTCTTTGTCACTATGTGTATAACGATGAGTTAAATAGTAAATGTCGGTAATTGAATTTGCTGTAACATATCCATCAAATTCTTTTCTGGCAGCAGATAAAAATATTTTTTGGGCGTCATCCTTAAATGGTTCCCGGGATTGTAATGCGTCAATTATAATGCAGGTATCAATTAATGCTTTCATATTTTACTTATCCTTTCATTGCGTGCTTCATCAAGTGTGATATTATCAGGAATTACGCCAAATAGTGACTTTGCAGCTTCCACACGATTCTGATAGGGACTAGTCAGTTTGGCAATTGTCTTACCATTGCGTGTTATAAAGATATCTTCTTTTTCTGCAAGTAATAAATATTTGCTTAGATTTAATTTAAGTTCAGTAGCTGTAATTGACATAACTATCATCCTTTCTATATTAATGTTCTCACAAAATCAAGTATAAAGAGACTTTGAGAGAATATATTATTTTGTACTATTATTATATCTAGATCGAACGAAAATATCAATAAAATCGAACGAATTGTGCATTAATATTGTTGAACTGTTAGTAACAGTTCAACCTTCCATTACCTACATTCATAAAACCTGCCAGCATTTTTTATATTTAAAAAATCGAACAGTTATGAATGCTGTCAGTCGTTGCGTTGCAGCTTTTGTTTTATTCATTACGTGAATGAAAGGCTATTCTACCATATAAGTAACAGACAGTATACCAAGCCAGCTTGAATACTGCCTGTTACTTATATGGCTGAACTGTTACAAATTTTTAAAAATAGTTCTTGCATTATTTGCAGAAATTTGGTAGAATGTTCATGTTGTGCAAAAAGAAACTGATTATAATTTATAATTAAAAATATGAATCAGACCATCACGAAAAATTTAAGGAGGTGCTTACGATGGCAAAATGTGCAGTTTGTGGAAAGAGCGTTCACTTCGGTAACAAAGTGAGTCATTCACATAGAAGAAGTAATAAGATGTGGAAGCCTAACATCAAATCTGTAAAGGTTAAGGTTAACGGCGGAACAAAGAAGATGCCAGTATGTACAGGATGTTTACGTTCTGGAGCAGTAGAGCGTGCGTAAGCGCATCTATATTATATAGGAACCGGCTTTTGCCGGTTCTTTTTACTTTACAAGAAAGATCGCCTGTGGCAAATTCTAGCAACAAAAAAGAGTATACCAGAGTATTAGACACAATAGTATGATAAGTACTGCAATCACCCCATTCGTCACAAAAAACATTATTGTCATACCTACCGCAATCCAAAAAAGTATAAATCCAATCATTCTCTTCATAATAATCTTAACCCCATTATAATGTAACAGTTCAGTTTTCCATTCATTACATTCATAAAACCCCGACAGCATTTGTTAGCAGGCTTGAATCCTTTCTGTTACTTATATGGCTGAACTGTTACATTGTAAAAAAAATCTATACATTAATAAGTTGCAGATAAACTTACGTGATGTTATACTAATATGTATATGTTTAAATGTTTATTTATTGAACCATCAGTACTAAATAATGTAATTATTGCTGATAAACTGATGTAGTTAAATCAATAAGAATAGATAGGAGGGTGAAATATGAAGGGTAAGATGAGTACCAATATGGGAAGTGTGGAAATTGACCGTGATGTCCTTGCAAAGTATGCTGGAGCTGCGACAATGGAGTGTATCGGAATTGTTGGAATGGCTTCGGTCAATGTCAAAGATGGTGTGACAAGACTTCTCAAAAAAGAAAATGCCGGCAGAGGTGTTAATTTAAATATTATTGACAATAAAATCGTTATCGAACTTCATGTAATAGTTGCATACGGAGTAAGCATACGTGCAGTAGCACAGAATGTACTTGAAAATGTAAGATACAGGGTAGAAGCATATACAGGTATGAAGGTTGATAGGATTGATGTAATAGTTGAGGGTGTCCGCATTACGGATGAAGACTGATTCATCTTCTAATATTTCAAACGGACTAATGCAAGGAGGAACAGGAAAGTGAGTTTAAAGTCAATAGATGCCGGCATGCTTCAGAAGATGTTTTTATCAGGAGCAAAAGCATTAGAAGCAAAGAAGGAGTATATCAATGAATTAAATGTATTTCCGGTGCCGGATGGAGATACAGGTACCAACATGACTATGACTATCATGTCAGCAGCAAAAGAGGTAAGCAGTCTTGAAAATCCTACAATGGATCAGCTTGGCAAGTCTATATCAGGCGGTTCTTTGCGCGGCGCAAGAGGAAATTCAGGTGTTATCATGTCACAGATATTTCGTGGCTTCGTTAAGGAGATAAAAGGTAAGGATGAATTAGATGTAGATGATATAGCAAATGCCATTAATCACGCTGCCGAAACAGCATATAAAGCTGTAATGAAGCCTAAGGAAGGTACGATTCTTACAGTTGCTAAAGCCGGTGGCGATAAAGCTATGGAGCTGTTAATAAATGATGATACGGATGATATAATTGAATTTTGTGATCTTGTAGCACAGGAGATGGAAAATACTCTTCTTAAAACTCCTGATATGCTTCCTGTTCTTAAACAGGCAGGTGTAGTCGATTCCGGCGGAGAAGGTCTTATGACATTTATCAGAGGGGCTATCGATGCACTGAACGGAAGAGTTACTGACTTTTCATTATCAAATGGAGATACAACTGTTGCGAATAATAAATCAAGTGCAATTAGTGATGCGTCAGCTGATATTAAGTTTGGGTATTGTACAGAGTTTATCATCTTGCTTGAGCGTGATGATAATTTGGTTGAAGCACAGCTTAAAGAGTACCTGCAAAAAATAGGTGACTGCGTAGTTGTTGTGGCAGATGATGATATAGTAAAGGTTCATGTACACACCAATGATCCAGGTCTTGCAATCCAGAAAGCTTTAACATATGGTTCTCTCACAAGTATAAAGATTGACAATATGCGTGAAGAACACAATGAGAAAGTTATACGTGACGCCCAAAAAGCAGAAGAAACGGAAGGTCTTGTACAGAAAGAAGTTAAAGTAAATTCACATAAAGAAGATGGCTTTATAGCCGTATCAGCAGGAGAAGGTCTTTCAGACATATTTAAAGATCTCGGTGCAGATTATATTATCGAGGGCGGTCAGACCATGAATCCTAGTACGGAGGATATATTAGAGGCGATTGAGAAAGTCAATGCAGACAATATATTTATACTCCCAAATAATGGTAATATAATACTTGCGGCAGAGCAGGCAAAGAAGCTTACAGAGGATAAAAATATTATAGTTATACCATCTAAGAATATACCTCAGGGAATAGCAGCCATGATTAATTATATAGGTGGTAAGTCCTTAGAAGATAATGAAAAGACAATGTCTGAGGAGATGCTTAATATTAAATCAGGTCAGGTAACATATGCTGTAAGAGATACAGTTATGGATGGCAAAGATATTAAGCAGGGAGACTTCATGGG
The DNA here is from genome assembly GCA_022764445.1 of Lachnospiraceae bacterium. GTDB lineage: Bacteria > Bacillota > Clostridia > Lachnospirales > Lachnospiraceae > Butyribacter. The sequence goes on from JALERT010000036.1 coordinate 16,531, forward strand.
ACTTACTGATAAGACTATCGTATCTGTTGGAAAAACGGTAGAAGAGGCTGCCAAATCACTTATTGAGAGTCTGATTGATGATGATTCTGAACTTGTTAGTCTTTATTATGGTGCAGATGTAACAGAGGAGCAGGCAGAGGCGCTGGCTGATTCTATTCTGAGTTTACATGATGATATAGAAGTCGAAGTGCAGTTTGGCGGACAGCCTGTATACTCATATTTTGTATCAGTAGAGTAATAAACAATAAAAAGGATGCTATAATGGAACTTAATGAAAGTATTAGAACTATTAAAGGCATCGGAGAAAAAAGTGAGAAGCTCTTTAATAAACTGGGGATAAATACAGTGGAAGAGCTTCTTTCATTTTATCCGAGAGAATATGATATATTTGGGAGTATTGAACCTGTTGCCGGTGCATCAGAGGGAAAAACTATAATAGTAGAAGTAAGCCTTACTGCGCGTCCACAGCTCCTTAAGAGAAAGAACTTAAATATAATACAGTGTCGTGTCAGAGATGCAAGCGGCAGCATAATGGTGGCATGGTTTAATATGCAGTTTCTTATGAAAACGCTTCATATGGGGACAAAATATATACTTAGGGGAAGTGTTGTCAACAGAAATGGTATGCTTGAGATAAGGCAGCCCAAAATTCTTTCGAGACAGGAATATGCCAATATGACAGGTAAACTTCAGCCCGTCTATCCGCTTACAGCAGGTCTTACGAATAATGCTGTTGCCAAAGCTGTCGCAGGTGCATTGTCTGCTGCCAACCTTAACGGTGATTATCTTCCTGTGGATATAAGAAAGCGATACAATCTCGTTATGTGGAAACAGGCTGTTCATGCTATACATTTTCCAAAGAATAAGGAAGAGTGTATAGAAGCCAGAAGAAGACTTGTATTTGATGAGTTCTTTTTATTTGCACTTGCCATGAATCAGCTTAAAAAGACAAAGCACATAAAGAAATCGCATTTTACAATGAATGATTATTCTATGGTAGAAAAGCTGATAAAAAGTCTACCATATGAGCTGACAGATGGTCAGAAAAAAGCATGGGATGAGATTAAGGAAGATATTTCATCAGGAAATGTTATGAACAGGCTTATACAGGGAGATGTAGGCTCCGGCAAGACGATAATCTCTGTATTGATACTTGTCCTTGCAGTAAGTAACGGATATCAGGGTGCGATCATGGTTCCGACGGAAGTTCTTGCAAAGCAGCACTTTGATACATTTACGGAACTTCTTAAGGATTTTGATGTAAATATAGGACTTCTTATAGGTTCACTGACTGCTGCAGCTAAGAGAAAGGTGTACCAACAGCTTGAAGACGGGGATATAGATATTATAATAGGAACACACGCACTTATTCAGGATGGTGTTAAGTTTAAAAATCTTGCCGTAGTAGTTACCGATGAACAGCATAGATTTGGGGTAAGGCAAAGAGAAACATTATCATCTAAAGGAAATGAACCTCATATGCTTGTAATGAGTGCTACGCCTATACCTCGCACTTTAGCTATTATTCTTTACGGTGATCTTGATGTATCAGTTATTGATGTACTTCCAACGGGTAGGCTTCCAATAAAAAACTGTGTAGTCGGTACTAACTACAGGACACAGGCATACAACTTTATAAAGCAGGAGGTAGATAAAGGTCATCAGGTATATGTCATATGTCCTATGGTAGAAGAAAGTGAGAATATGGAGGCAGAAAATGTAACTGATTATACGGAGACATTAAGACAGAAGATGACACCTGATATAAAAATAGAGTGCCTTCATGGTAAGATGAAGCCTGCCATAAAGAATGAGATAATGGAAAGGTTTGCAGCACATGATATAGATATACTTGTATCTACTACAGTCATAGAAGTGGGTATAAATGTACCTAATGCAACAGTCATGATGATCGAGAATGCAGAGCGATTTGGTCTTGCACAGCTTCATCAGCTAAGAGGCAGGGTAGGCCGAGGCAGTCTCCAGTCATATTGTATATTCATGGCGGGCAATACATCAAAAGAAACTATGGAAAGGCTTTCAATACTTGGAGAATCCAATGATGGGTTTTACGTTGCCGAGCAGGACCTTAAAATGAGAGGCCCCGGAGATTTCTTCGGTATACGTCAAAGCGGTGAACTTGACTTTAAGCTTGCAGACATTTACCAGGATGCAGAAATTTTAAAGGCGGCTAACGAAGCAGCTGGAATGTTTGAGGTAGAAGATATATCTCTTCTTTGTAAAAAATACGACAAACTTCGTGAAAAGATAAGTTCATATGCAGGGGATGTATCGTTATAAATAAGAAGTTGAAGACGAACATTTTCTTGTATTTTTTTAAATTAGATAGTAATATATCTGTATGTACGCTCATTTGAAAGAGCTGAATTTATAATTTGGTACATGTTGCTTTTGACTTTTGGTCATTTAGGTGTTTTCTCCGAGTGTCTTTGTGATTGCCCTGGATATTAAGAGAGAACATTTAGAAAATATGGAGGAAAGATATGGCGGATTTACTTTATTCTAAAGAAGAGCTTTTTGAACTTGGACAAAGTAACTATGATAAGCTTGTTTCTTACTGCGAGACTCTTGATTCAAACGGATTCTGGGATCGTGCCAGAGAAGTTATGCAAAAGTCAAGCACAGAAGTTCTTGACATATATGTTCAGTCGGTACTTATGAATCTTGCTGTACAATGTGGAAATATACTTGAAAGCCAGAAAAAATACATGTGTATCATTACACAGACTAATCCGCTTGGAATCAGTGAGGATGAAGAAATAACTGAAGACACCATTTCGGATAGTAGGAGAATGTACGAACTTCCACCAATACTTCTTCAGTTATGTGGCCTTTACGATAAGGAAAAAAGTGAAGACATGACGGAGATGTTTCTTGATGCACTTCTCAATGTTCTTTTATGCATGGCATATCTAAATGATGGTAAGAGTCAGAGAGTTAATGAATTCATACAAGAGTACTATGATAAGATAAGTAACTTTATCACTACACGTACACAAAGTGACAATGAAATCTATATAAATAAAAAGCTTAAATCAGGCAGAATTGAGTGTGATGTTGAGTGGCTTCATGAAGAACAGAAGAAAAAAGCGGTTGTCAGGGAAAATATCACACTTGCCGTAAGTAATTCCGCCAAGTTAAAATCGTCATCAAAGGAAAGAGTTAAAAAGAAGGTAAAAAAAGAAAACATAAAGAAAGAAGTTATAAAAGAGAAAGATATAAAAGAAAATTATGATGTAGAAGATGAAAGAAAATATCTTAATGATGAGGATACAAACGAAAAAGATATAAACGAAAATCATGATAGTGAAAAATCAGAAGAGATTAAAATAAATAAACATCCTGGCAGTGAAGATGCAAAAGGGATTGATATAAACAAACATCCTGACAGCAAGGCCACAAAAGAGATTAATGTAAAATATGCCGGTGATGAAGAAAAACAGAGAAAGTTAGAAGAATTCAGACAAAGAACCATCGAGCATCAGAAAAGAGAAGAAGAGCAGGCAAGAGAGCAGTTCCAGATAGTCAAAAAGCGTCTTAAGGATAGAGAAAGAGCAGAACGTGAAGAACATGAAAGACGTATAAAAGAACTTATGGATGAACTTAATTCCCTTGTTGGTCTAAAGGAAGTAAAAGAGGAAGTACAGTCATTAATAAATCTTATAAAGATAAGGAAGCTTCGTGAGAAGATGGATATGCCGACTATGGAAATGACGTATCACATGGTATTTACGGGAAGCCCTGGTACGGGAAAGACTACGGTTGCAAGGATTGTCGGTAAGATATATAAAGAGCTTGGAATATTGTCAGATGGAAAGATGATAGAAACTGACAGATCAGGACTTGTTGCAGGATATGTAGGACAAACTGCAATAAAAGTTCATGAAATAGTCGAAGAAGCAATAGGCGGTGTACTTTTTATAGACGAAGCATATTCTCTTGTTAATCCTAATGTACCAAATGATTTCGGTACGGAAGCAGTCGACACTCTTGTAAAACTCATGGAAGACCACAGGGATAATCTTGTTATAATAGTAGCCGGATATACAGAAGAAATGAAGACTTTTCTTAAAAGTAATTCAGGTCTTATATCGAGGTTCAATAAATTTATTGATTTTCCTGATTATTCAAGAGAAGAACTTGTTGATATAATGGACAAAATGGCAGAAAAGACAGGACTTACAATAGAGTCTGATGCAAGAAGCAAAGTAATGGATGTACTTAATAGTATGAGTGACAATGAATTAAATAATTTCGGTAATGCAAGAGGAATACGTAATCTTTTTGAAAAGCTTGTTACAAATCAGGCAAACAGGCTTGTTACAATAAAAGAGCCTACACGTGAGCAGCTAATGACAATAGTTGCTGATGATGTATGTAACGTTTGACCATAACAGTTGAATGTGTTACAATGCTGTGTATTGATATTTTTACGGGTGAGGTGCTTATGAGAGTAATTGCAGGTAAGGTCAGAAGAAGAAATCTTGTTACACCTAAGGGAGATCATACAAGACCTACATCTGACAGGATAAAGGAAACACTTTTTAATATGATTCAGGGTGAGGTAGCTGACAGCAGATTCCTTGATTTGTTTAGCGGAAGTGGTGGAATTGCTATCGAGGCATTGAGCCGTGGAGCATCTGAGGCTGTTCTTGTTGAGAATTATAAAGAGGCACAGGCGTGTATACGTGAGAATATCAAGGCAACAGGCATGCAGGACTATGCAAGGCTTATGGCGATGGATGTCATGCAGGCTTTACGGAGACTTAATGAACTCAATCAGCCATTCGATATTATTTTTATGGATCCGCCATATAGAAAAGATATTGAAGCTGATGTAATTTCCTATCTGCTTGAAAGCAGCATAGTTAAAGAAGGTACTCTTATTATAGTAGAAACATCGATGGATACTGATGTATCATATATGAATGATCTTCCATGTACAGTTGAACGCATTAAGGATTATAAGACAAACCGTCATGTATTCCTGCGTGTATAGTGGTAAAGATAATATATGATAAAGGAGTATTGAAATGAGTAAAGCAGTATTTCCGGGGAGTTTTGATCCGGTTACAAATGGTCATCTTGACCTGATAAAAAGAGCCTCTAAGATTTTTGACAGACTGGTTGTAGGAGTTCTTATCAATAGTGCGAAGAAGCCGCTTTTTTCTGTAGAGGAAAGAGTTGAAATGATTGAGGAACTGACATCTGAATTTGGAAACGTTACAGTTCAGTCATTTGACGGATTATTGGTTGACTTTGTTAAAATGACAGATTCCGATGTTATAGTAAGAGGATTGAGAACATCACAGGATTTTGAATATGAGCTTCCACTGGCACAGACCAATTATAAGCTTAGTGATGGAACAGATACAATATTCCTTGCAACAGCACCTGAACATTCATATATAAGTTCAAGTGCAGTAAAGGAATTATTAAGATATAGTGCAGATATCAGTGATATGGTACCTGCACAGGTGTATAAAAGGCTTACATAGAGATATGAGATAAGAAGTTACAGCACGAATAAAATGTTAGGTGTGAAATGTAACGATAAAACACATTATCCTAATAAGATGGGGGAGGTACATATGCAGGTAAGCAGAATTGAAGAAAAGATAGAAGATATATACGCATTTGTAGAAAGCTGTAAGATGCAGCACTTATCAACTACCAAAGTTGTAGTTCCAAAAAATGAATTATATGATTTACTTGATGATCTTCGCAGGGATGTCCCTGAGGAAATAAAAAGATATCAGAAAATTCTCAGTCAGAGAGATGCTATACTTGAGGATGCAGAAGAAAAGGCTGCAAGTATACTCGAAGAGGCTCAGGAGCAGTATAAGGCGTTGGTTGAGGAACACAGCATAATGCAGCAGGCATACCAGCAGGCAGAGGCTATGGTAAATGAAGCCAATACAGAGGCTGCCGCTATAATAGATGCAGCAAGAAGACAGGCTGAGGAGATTGGAAGCGGAGCTATCTATTATACCACAGATATGCTTGATGTGACAGATAAGTTACTTTCAAGTGCATATGAAAGTGTTGTAAGCAGTGCTAGGAATTTAGAAAGCGCTTTAAAGAACAATATTGAGACAATCAGAAAAAATAAAGCAGAGCTCATAGAGAGTAATCAGCCTGATGAGGATCAGGAAGAAGATTATGATGAGAGTGTAAGTGAGAATTATGAAGAAGAGGATGAGCAGGAAGCTGCATCATCTGATGAAAATGAAGGATACGAAGAAGAATAAAGTCATAATTATGATCATAATAGGTGTGAACAGTAACTAAGAATTATGCAGTACGATATCCACAGGGAGGTTTATATGAATACAAAAAACGATATTGATGTTGAAATCAATGGGAAAGAGTATACGCTTAGCGGATATGAGAGTAGTGAATATCTTCAGAAGCTTGCTAATTATATAAATGATAAATGTGTAGAGTTAAATCTTCAGGATGGATACAGCAGACTTGATATGGAGATGAAAAATGTCTTTCTTTCAATAAATCTTGCTGATGACTACTTTAAAGCGCAAAAGGCAGCGAATGATTTAAAATCAGAAAATGAAGAAATGGAAAAGGAAATATTTGATATTAAGCATGAGATGATTACAATGCAGACTCAGCTTGATGAATGTAAAAAAGAGATTAAAAAACTTAGTGAAGAAAAGAGAAAGGCTGAAAATGATATAATCCGTCTGGAGACGGAGCTTGGGAGTAAGAAAGCCTAGTGTAGTCAGTCAGAAAATAACACAAAATAATAATGATAGGGGCTGTTTATCACAGCCCCTAATATTTACTCTGTAGAAAATTGATTTGCCGGAAGTTTTTTACCTGTATATGAAAATTTATTATAAAAAATATCTTTTATAAATAACCCTTTGATAGGAGGTGCGTGATGTCAGAAATAATAATTAAGAAGCCGGAAGTACTTGCACCGGCAGGATCAATGGAGAGCCTCAGGGCAGCAGTTTCAGCCGGATGCGATGCTGTTTATATAGGCGGAAGCAGATTTGGTGCAAGGGCGTATGCGGATAATCCTGACACAGACGAAATGATTCAGGCAATTGATTATTGTCATATGCATGGCGTAAAAATATATATGACGGTTAATACGCTCCTAAAAGAAAGAGAAATTGATGAATTGTATGACTTTATGCGTCCTTATTATGAAACTGGTCTTGATGCGGCTATTGTGCAGGATTTTGGAGTTATGAAAGTTCTTCATGAGTGCTTTCCGAAGCTTGATATCCATGCAAGCACTCAGATGACAATAACTATGGGACAATCATCTAAACTTCTTGAAGAATATGGGGTGAACAGAATTGTTCCTGCCAGGGAGCTTTCACTTAAAGAACTTTCGCAAATGAGAAATGATACAGATTGTGAGATAGAAGTATTTGTACATGGGGCACTATGCTACTGCTATTCAGGGCAATGTCTTTTTAGCAGTATGCTTGGCGGCAGGAGTGGCAATAGAGGAAGATGTGCACAGCCATGCCGTATGCCATATAAAGCAGATGGCAGGATTAGTGATATAGGAGAGTATATATTAAGTCCTAAGGAATCATGTAATCTCTTATATCTAGGTGAGTTAATAGAGGCAGGTGTTGATTCTCTTAAGATAGAGGGAAGAATGAAGAAACCTGAATATACAGCTCTTGTAACATCATTATTTAGAAAATATGTCGATCTTTATTCTGAACTTGGCAAGGACGAATATAAAAGATATATTAAAGTTCATCATAAAGAATTTGACTACGATATACAAAAACTTGCTGAGATTTATAACAGAAACGGATTTACACAGGGATATCTTGAAGGAAAAACAGGAGTTCCAGACAAGAAGAAAGAGGAAGCAAGGGGAGATATGCTTTCTTCTCTCAGACCAAAGCATGGCGGTGTATGTGTAGGCGAAGTAGTAAGTGTAGGAAAGAGAACGGTATCTTATAAACTGACAGAAGATATTTACAGTCAGGACGTTGTGGAGTTTCGTGATGAGAAAATGCGTCAGGAGTATGAGTATACTATTGGAGAAGGAAAAAAAGCGGGAGAGATTATAGAGGCAAGATATAAAAAAGGCTGTATGATTCATCCTGGTGATAAGGTATACAGAACAAAGAAAAGTATACTTCTTGATGAAATCAGAGAAAAATTCATAGAAGAAGATAAAAAGATAAAAATAACAGGAAGATTCTTTGCGGCTGTTAATGAAAAAGCAGTTCTTACACTTCGTCATGGAGAAACAGAAGTAACCATATATGGTGAAGAATGTCAGATGGCACAGAAAAGACCTGCTGATGATGCATCAGTAAGAAAGAGCATTATGCAGACGGGCAATAGTGAGTTTGAATTTGAAAAACTTGATATAGAACTTAAAGGTGACTTATTCCTTCCTGTGGGAGTCTTGAAGAATCTTAGAAGAGAGGGGCTTCTTATGCTTAAGAAAGCCATCCTTGAAAAGTTCAGGCGAAGAGATTTTGCCGCATATAAAAGAGAATGTACGGATAAGCGTGATAAGGAAGATTATATTGAGGATAAAGCTGTTACGTATATAGCTTCTGTTATGACTATGGAGCAGTTAGATGTTGTGGCAGATAGTGATAAAATAAGTAAAGTATATATAAAGACAGAATTACTATCAGACGACCTGCTTGAAAAAGCACTTGATAAATGTCATGGT
>JALERT010000226.1 GCA_022764445.1 Lachnospiraceae bacterium
TACGTTCCACAAGAGCTACAGATACAAGATTTAAGCGTGGGACAGCTCATGCATTTTATAAAATCATGAAATTCATGGGAGCAGACACTCTTGAAGATCATGCAGATTACAGACTCATGAGTAAAAGAGCACTTGATGGACTTTCAGAGTATAAAGAAGTAAATCTTTTCCTAAGGGGAATAGTCCCTATGATTGGCTATGAGACAGATGTAGTATACTATGAACGCCATGAAAGATTTGCAGGAGAGTCCAAATATCCTCTCAAAAAGATGATATCATTTGCTGTAGATGGTATAACATCATGCAGTGTCAAACCCATACGAATGATAACGGCTCTCGGAATGTTTATCTTTTCCGTAAGTATATTTATGCTAATATATTTCCTTATTGTGTGGGGACTGGGAAAGACAGTGGCAGGCTGGACAACCATAGTCATTTCATTGTGGGGAATAGGAGGTCTTATTCTTCTTTCTCTGGGAATAATAGGAGAGTATGTCGGTAAGATATATATGGAAGTAAAAGAAAGACCTAGATATATAATCGAAAGCATTTTACATGATGAAGAATAAAAATGGGGCTGTAAAATAACTCTCTTAAAAGAAAATAGCCATTGGGCTCACACCCATGGCTATTTTTTGTTATATTTAATTATGCTGCTAAATAATTAAATATGCAGCATTTTTTTGTTGAAATAATAAGCAAAATACATTAATCTTCCCCTTCTTCAGTCTGAACTGAAAGAATCTGTCTCTTACGAGCCATCTCATCATTTTCAAGATACTCATCATACGTTGAAATCTTATCGATAAGTCCGCCCGGAGTTATCTCCATGATACGGTTAGCTATAGTCTGTATAAACTGGTGATCCTGTGAAGTGAAAAGAACAACGCCAGGGAATTTAATAAGTGCATTATTTAGTGCAGTGATTGATTCCATATCAAGATGTGCCGTAGGTTCATCAATTACAAGTACATTTGAACCAAGTATCATCATCTTAGAAAGCATTACACGGACACGTTCACCACCAGAAAGGACATTGACCTTCTTAACACCATCTTCACCAGGGAAAAGCATACGTCCGAGGAAACCACGTACATAAGTCGGATCTTTCTCAGGAGAGAAAGGCATAAGCCAGTCAACGATAGTCTCATCCCTGTCAAAAAGTTCAGTATTATCCTTAGGAAAGTATGAAAAGCTTGTCGTTACACCCCATTTATATGTTCCTTCGTCAGGCTCCATCTCACCTGCAAGGATCTGGAAGAGTGTAGTAGCAGCTATAGTATTGCTGCCGACAAAAGCAACCTTATCTTCTCTGCCGAGGATAAATGAAATATCATCAAGAACTTTTACGCCGTCGATAGTCTTTGATAAATGTTCAACAGTAAGAACTTCATTTCCAATTTCGCGGTCAGGACGGAAATCAATATAAGGATACTTACGGCTTGAAGGCTTCATCTCGTCGAGTTGGATTTTCTCAAGAGCATGCTTACGTGAGGTTGCCTGCTTTGACTTAGAAGCATTAGCACTGAATCGCTGGATGAAGTTCTGGAGTTCCTTTATCTTTTCTTCTTTCTTCTTATTTGCTTCCTTCATCTGCTTAATCATAAGCTGGCTAGATTCATACCAGAAGTCATAGTTACCTGCATAGAGCTGGATCTTAGCGTAATCAATATCAGCTATATGAGTACAAACTTTATTAAGAAAATAACGGTCATGGGATACGACGATAACCGTATTGTCAAAATTGATAAGGAATTCCTCGAGCCAATTAATGGCATCAAGGTCAAGATGGTTAGTAGGCTCATCAAGAAGAAGAATATCAGGATTGCCAAAGAGAGCTTGTGCAAGAAGAACTTTAACCTTATCGCTTGCAGGAAGCTCGCTCATCATTTTATAGTGAAGATCAGTAGGGATACCAAGACCATTAAGCAGAGTAGCTGCGTCTGATTCTGCTTCCCAGCCGTTCATATTGGCGAACTCAGCTTCAAGCTCACTTGCCTTGATACCATCTTCCTCAGTAAAATCCTCCTTTGCATAAATCGCATCTTTTTCCTTCATAATCTCATAAAGACGTTCATTACCCATTATTACTGTATCAAGTACGGCGTATTGGTCGTACTGAAAGTGATCCTGCTTAAGGAAAGAAAGCCTCTGTCCCTGGGTTATAATTATCTCACCATTGGTTGGCTCAATTTCACCTGTAAGAATCTTTAAAAAGGTAGATTTGCCGGCACCATTTGCACCTATAAGACCATAGCAGTTACCTTCAGTAAATTTGATATTAACATCTTCAAAAAGCGCTTTTTTACCAAGACGCAGTGTTACATTGCTTGCCTGTATCATTTTATTTATTCCTTTCTGATTGTTTTATTACATTATCAACTTATTCTATTGTACAGAAAAATAGCGATTTTGCAAGTCTTTAGTTACATTGAACGGTAACAGTTTTTAAGAAAAAGAATATATTTATGTACCTATGAATGTTGAAAATAATTAGAATAATTGATATACTTATATTGAAAAACTATACGAAAATTAAGGTACAATGAAATGAGATTAAAAAAATTGGAACAGTTACGCAGAAAGGGGACTGTTTCAGATGATAATGAAGAATTATATTCCTACTATAAACAAAAAATAGAAGAGGAGAAATAATGAAGCATCCAAAAGAAATATTTGATATAGAACCTGGTACAACATTAAGTTTTGGGGTAACAAAAATGTCAGACGGTGTACAGTTTGCACTGCAGTGTCCGCCTGATAAAAAATGTTATCTCAATCTTTATATTATAGGAAAAAAAGAACCTGAATATAAAATAGAGTTAAAAGACGAATACAGACAGGGCGGAGCCTGTTTTGTAAAGCTTTCGATAAAAGATGTAGAAGATGAAAGTATATGCAGGGGGCAAAGGACAGCTCAAATCCTGTCGCAGAAGTACGAATACACATATGAGGCAGATGGTAAAGAATTTACTGATCCATACGCACAGAAGATAAACGGAAGAGAAAGGTGGGGCAAGAGAAAAGAATCGTCAGAAGATGCGCCAGAAGTAGTTACAGAAAGAGCCGGCATATGTCTTGAAGAATTCGACTGGGAGGATGATGTTAAGCCTGGTATTACTTTTAGTGACCTTATACTTTATCAGCTCCATGTGAGAGGATACACACGTCATTCATCTTCTGGTGTATCAGCCAAAGGAACATACAAAGGTCTTCAGGAAAAGATACCATATATAAGTGAACTTGGGGTAAATGGTGTAATCCTTTTGCCTTGTTATGAATTTGATGAGATAAGAAGAGAATATGAGACAGGCTCAGGTATAATTTATGATGAAGAAGAAGAAAAAAGAAAGCCGGCACTCAACTACTGGGGATATGGCACAGACAATACGTATTATATGGCTCCAAAATCCTCTTACGCAAGTAACCCAAAAGACTCATCAGATGAATTTAAAGAAATGATCAAGTCATTTCATAAGGCGGGGATAGAAGTTATTATGGACATATACTTTTCACCGGGAACCAATATATGCCTTATGATGGACTGTCTTCGTAACTGGGTAATCAATTACCATATAGACGGCTTCAGAATCAATCAGGATGTTATGCCTTCTACAGTTGTAGCATCTGATCCCATACTTTCGGGAGCAAAGCTAATAGCATCCTACTGGAATATGGAAGAACTCAACCGCGCAGGTGCAGACAAGAATCAGAATCTTCTTGCAGAATACAATGAAGGGTTTATGACTGATGCCAGAAAATTTCTTAAAGGCGATGAAGGAATGGTAGGTGCATTTTCAGGAAGACTAAGAAGAAACCCCTCAGATTATGCTGTTATCAACTTCATTACACATGTCAATGGTTTCACATTAAAAGATCTCGTATCATATGATATAAAACACAACGAATCAAACGGTGAAGATAACCACGATGGTACAGACTATAATTACAGCTGGAACTGCGGTGTTGAAGGAAAGACAAGAAAGAAAATAATCGTCGAGCGCAGAAAGTCACAGATGCGTAATGCATTCATGATGCTTATGTGCAGTCAGGGAACACCGATGATACTTGCAGGGGATGAATTTGGCAACACACAGCTTGGCAATAACAACCCATACTGCCATGATGACAACGTGACATGGCTTGAATGGCGTCACAGTCAGTCCGACCTTGAACTTCTCAACTTCGTTAAGAAGCTGATTTATTTCAGAAAATCACATCCCGTTCTTCATCAGGCAAAAGGACTTACAATGATGGATTATAGAGGCGTCGGTATACCCGATATATCGATACATGGTACACAGGCGTGGAAAGCAGACTTTACCAATTACAGCCGCATGCTCGCAGTCCTTCTTTGTGGAAAATATGCTAAAAAAGCCGATGGTACAGATGATGATGACCTCTATATAATATTCAATATGTTCTGGGAAGAAAAAGAATTTGACCTTCCAAATCTGCCGCTTGGCATGGACTGGTATCTCGTTATAGAAACATCAGAAGGAGAGTTTAAAGAAATACACAAAGCAGATAAGACAAAGAAAAAGCGTGGCCGTGCAAAACCACAGAAAATAAGGAAAGTAAACGTAAAACCAAGGTCAATAGCAATATATGTAGGGCTGCCATGAAGCAGCCCTCTTTTCCGGAAAAGTACCACACTTATTATTAGATAATAGTGTGGCTTTACACCCAAAGAATCTTACGACAAACTAATCTTGTTTACAGATTATGATTTTCAACAATCTCTCTGTAGAGATCAAGGTCGCATACATTCTCAGGATTGTAGTGAGAACAGTTAATGCAGGAAACAGATTCTTCCTTTGAAGAATTATGACATCCGCATGATCCGTGGCAGCAAGAATCAAATCTCGTACATCTCTCAGCTACTTCCTTCATGGTTCCTGAATCTTTCTTCATGATTCTCCTCCTTAAATGATGTTGGTGTGTAACCTTTTTATATTAAGACAAAATTTATATCCGGTGCTGTCAATTGCATCAGAACGTTTTGTCGTATCACTATTATGTACAGAAAGCAGGATTTTATGATTTTATTTAATATTTTAGATATAAAAGACACAATGAGCCATCTGCTTATAAAAGACAGCTTCGATAATTTCTTTATAGAAGAGGCTGACGTGCTTACATATGCCAGATTAACCATAAGCGGCAGGCGAAATAAAGAATGGTACGACAGTGACGAAAAAGAACTGCCAGACCTTCTCAGGTGGAATGAAGTAAAAAAAATCATATTTGAATACATAAAAGGCAAAAAGACACCTTCTATTATGAAGGTATCATTAAAAGCAGATGAAGACACAGCTTATAAAATGCTGAATGACTCAGGCTGTTACAATAAGCTGATACAGTATAAACCTGACCTTTATATCAATATTAAGTATGAAAATGACAGACTGAGTATCATCACCGGCATATCTTATAGTGATTTTGTCATGGATAAAACCATAGAGCGTGCATGGGATGAAGCAGTGGAAAAATTGATAAAAAAACTCGAAATTTCTTATGAAATATAGATAGAATTGCCATATACATTACGAAAAATGACTTGCTTTATACGAAAAATGTTTTATAATTATATTAAGAAAGTTTGGTTTTATAATAACAATTTGCCATATTAATAAGTGGCAGATATATGGAGGCAGTATGGAAGGAATGTCAGGCAGAGCCAGACGAAAAAAGCGTCTGGGAGATATTTTACAGGAAGCCGGGATTGTTACAGAAGAGAACGTACTTGAAGCACTTAAAGTCCAGAAAGAAAGTAACAAAAAGCAAAAGCTTGGTGTTACTCTTGTAGATCTCGGTTTTACAACAGATGAGGACATAGCAGGAGCACTTAGTAAGCAGCTTAACCTGCCACGTATCCGTCTTAGCGACATCAAGATAGATGAAATTGTACTGGGACTTGTGGATGAGAAGATGCTTAGAAAGTATATGCTTATGCCATACGGATTTGATGAGAAAAATCCCAATATTCTT
>JALERT010000001.1 GCA_022764445.1 Lachnospiraceae bacterium
TGCGACAGTCAACTTACCGATAATATCTAATGCGTCTTTGATAGTAGGCATATCCAATTACCTCCTTCGGTGGTACTGTTTCTTACTATTATTATACGCTATTTCTCGTCAAAAATCAACCATTTGTTGTGACAGAGCCATAATAATTTTCTTTTCATTTTTTCTCTCCTAATATAAATTGTTTTTATAAAATCTTGATACTCAGAAAACATGATTTATAACACATTGAGTATAATAACACAATACCTTAAGCTTTTCAAGGAAATAGTCAATTAAAACCTTGATATTGTTGATATAACATTCAAATGGTTACTTAGATTGGTTTTAAAGCAATAAATAACATCTATTCTAAGTAATTCCTGTAAAAAAAACTAAGTTTCATGGATTCAGGTATTCAATTAAATTCATCACCTTTTTTGACACCAATTTTTGACACCACTAAATCATTTTCAAAAAATACGTAACCATTTTAAGCCATTTGTAGGCATTCTTATTTTGTTACATTTAAGCAACAAAAAACGCTGTAAGCACCGAAAGCACGGCATTTACAGCGTTTTTTCCAATAGTGGAGCTGAGGGGAATCGAACCCCTGTCCGAACCCAGATTCAATGTACTTCTACTGTTATAGTCGGTGTTTTAACATTCCCTCCGGAAAGCGCCCACAGACAGGCTCATTCCTTCAGTAGCTTCATGAATTTTCTACTGCCTCAAAGCTTTGACAATAGAGTGTTCCGCTGGTTGACACCGGCTACCTTCGTCGCGGATTACGAAGACCGATGAGCTGCAACTAGGCAGCTAATGCTAAATTATCTTCAGCGTTTAATTTTAAATTGAACTTTTTACGTGGTGTCCAGCCACGAACAGCTTCTCCATCTGCAGTGAGCCCGTCGAAACCAGTACAACCCCTTGTTGTAAAGTATATGCATAAATGCAAAACTTATAACTGGTTTTTACAGACATACGCATTTTTGCTATATCGTAGTTCATATGCTACCACCATTTTTTCATAATGTCAATTAATTTGGAGAGAGATTTTTTTCCAACTGTAACAGTGTTACAGCTTTTACTGTTCCGTAATCATCTTATACGCTTCTATTTTTCGCACCTTAAGTGATGCCAAAATACAGATAATAAATGATAATATCGTGGTTATTACAAAGATTGATGCGACGAGCAAAAATGGTACGGTAAGGTTCGCCTTAATTATTCCACATAGAGAAAGTGCTGCAACGCAGGCTTTATTAATTCCAAACTTTCCTATAAGAACTCCTGCTAATGCTCCGACAGAAATTACCGGAGCAAAGCTCATCACATTCTGCCATATTATTTGTATAGTAGTAAAACCTATCGCCTTATATATACCCATATTCCTTTTTTCTCTTACCATCTTCATTTTCATTACAAGCAAAATTATTAATGCTATTACGATTATCGTTACTATGACAAATATAATGCATAATGACTTTAGTGAACCTGTAAACGAACTTAGAACACTCTGATAGATTTCATCAAAATCAGAATATACTATATCCGATGTGTTATTATAAGATGCTTTTATTTGTTTGATTTCTCCTTTTATATCTGATGCATCATTTAGATAAACATATAACGAATCTGGTTTAGCTGTACAATTAATTCTCTTAGCACCTTCCTCAGACATAATCAGACTTATGCCAAGATTTGATATTCGTTGTGTAATGCCGGAAATTACATAGGCTTCTTCTTTTTTATTACTTTCTATCATTACTGTATCGCCCTTATTAACTCCAAGTCTCTCGGCTACAACACTAGAGATATTTATTTCATTACTATGTTTTACATGACGTCCTGAAACTAAAGTATTAATCCTTACCTTTTCCGGTTCATTATATATCTCCGCTGATATAGTCATCTTATTATCTTTACTTTTAACAATCATATTAGATGCTCTGCACGTTATAGCCCTGCTTATATTATCTTCCTTAACAAGCTCATCACACATTTTGTCAAAATCGACACCTTCATTAATATCTGATTGTTTTGATTTAATCAAAATATCAGGTTTCTCCAATCCAACAAGATTAATGAGTGAATCCTGATCATATACAAAATTATGATAAAGTGAAAACATCATTTCACCGGAGAATACTATAAGTGCAACTATGAACGCTATAGCAATATTCTGCTTCTTATGGCGAAATATATTCTTTATGCCAAGACTGCTATTGAGGTCAAGCCTGCTATTTAAAAGTGGTAAATGATTCTTTGTAAAATTATGTGTCTGAATTCCATTAAGCAGTGCATCAAGCGGGGTAATCTTTTTTATCTTTGATGAAGTAATAGCCGTTATTATCAATACCATTGCCGTAACAACAATTACGGTAATCATGACGACTGTTACATCTATTTTATTTTCCCATTTTTTACCTTTATCAATTATTTTATAATCGCATATTTTATTCCTGTGTCCAGGATCATATGCATTAAAGCAAACAGACATAGATTCTTTATTATCATCTAAATCTTTATTGTAAACTTTCGCCTCTGATATAGAAACAATTGCATCCGTATTTAAACAATCTTCATAA
Organism: Lachnospiraceae bacterium; assembly: GCA_022764445.1. Lineage (GTDB taxonomy): Bacteria > Bacillota > Clostridia > Lachnospirales > Lachnospiraceae > Butyribacter. Next base: position 2,568 of record JALERT010000001.1, read on the forward strand.
TGTTTCTCGCTTTTTATAATATCAGACACTTCTTTATCAAATCCTTTTGATGTCATAAGCTCTATATGAGTACCGTTTACACTTTCATTCTTTTCATCAATAAAAGATGAGACATTTTTATTAATAGTAACGCTTGAATATAATAGCATTGTAACTATCATAATAAGTATAAATAATACTATTACATTGCTTTTCTTTTTCTTCATATTACTTTTAGCAATCAACCATATATTCATAACAAACCTCATTTCTAATATAAATAATCACTGTTCTCTTTTAAATTCTACCATCCCATTTTTTCGAGGAATTCCCTGACTTTTGCATGACGCTCCTTGTCTCCACTGACATATTTATCAAGTCTTAATTCATCAATAATTACACCATCACGAAGATAAAGAATTCTGTTTCCCCGCCTTGCAGATTTTATATCATGTGTTACCATAACTATACTTTGTCCCTGATTATTAAGCTCTGTCATTACGTCAAGAACGTTAGTAGTATTTTGTGAATTTAATGCTCCTGTCGGTTCATCGCCAAAAAGTATCTCAGGAGAATTAATAACACTCCTTACAATAGAAACTCTCTGTGCTTCGCCGCCTGATAGCTGTCCCGGGTATTTATTATAACTTTCCTCACCTATACCTACCCTGCTAAGCAATTCACACGCTCTTTTATAAATTGCCTTTCTGTCTTTCCCTACAAGAAGACCGCTTACCATTATGTTATCCATTACGCTCATTGTGTCATTAAGATAATTCTGCTGGAAAATAAATCCACAATGTTTTCTTCTAAACATTGCAAGTTTATCATTACTGTATTCTGATATTTCTTCATCACCATATGTTATCTTTCCAAGTGTAGGTTTATCCATTCCTGATAATGCGTATAAAAGAGTAGATTTTCCTGAACCTGAACTTCCCATTATAATTGTAAAATCACCCTTATATATCTCTATATTCAGATTCTTTAAAACATGCTGCTGAACACTTCCGTTTGAAAATGTCTTACATAAATCTTTTACTTCCAATAATTTTTCCATCTTCTTACCTCCAAAATACAAAAAAGTCATAGTTTATTTAACTATGACTCCATTCTACACTCTATTTATTAATAAGTCTTTTTCTAACTCTTCTCCAATCCTTAACTGTTTCTTAATTACAGTTAATAATATACTTCGTAACAGTTCTTCCTTTAATTTACTTAATTATAGTAACAGTTCAGCCATATAGATTTAACTTACCTTTTTGATTACTATCTCTACTACAAATCCATCATCATTATAATAATTAAATCCGCCTTCCATCTGCTGCATGAAAATCTGTGAAAGATACAGTCCGAGTCCGCTTCCGTCAAATCTCCCTGAATTACTTCCCCTGTAAAACTTCTCTGTAATTAGCGGCATATCCTCTTCTGGAACTCCTTTTCCATGATCACGTATAGTTAGCATTATATTATCTTTATCGTTTTCACTAATGTTTGAAAAGTAAACATCTATATCTGTATCTGCATATTTATATGAATTATTTATAATGTTGTCTATCACCTGATTGAGCCTTAGCTTATCTGCATATATAAGACACTGAGGACATTCTCCATGTATATGAATCCTTCCAAAATAATCCATCTGATTTATCATGGGAAGAATTATTGTAGACATTTCCTCACATGGATTAACCTTAAGCATCTTTAAATCTTCAAGCGTCGCATGAAACATATCTGTTATAAGAGCGTCTATAACATCTGCCTTTCTGCCAATAACTTCTATTTTCTGAAGTACCATCTCATCATTTGTCTGCAATGGAATTATTTCACACATTGCTTTTATAGTTGCAACAGGTGTCTTTATATCATGAGAAAGCTCTGCAACAAGTTCCTTCTTACTCTTATTTGCTTCGTATTCGCCCTTTCTGGCTCTCGCAAGCTCCTCTCTCATTATATCAAAGCTTTCTGTAAACGCTCCAAAATAATTATTCTTATTCATTTTTAACGGCATATCAAGATTCCCTTTGCTATCTGCTTTGCAAAGTCCTGAAGCTTATTAAAGGGACGAATATAACTATAATAAATTATGAATACAATAAATATTATTAATATAACAAGTACAATAAATATTATAGAAACTTTTCTTTTTAAAGAAATATATACTTTTTTTAATAATTCACTCTGCCCCTTAAAAACTATCTTTGCGGCATATTCACCATTTCTATAATAATCAAAAAGAACTTCCTGACGCTCCAGTGCATTGTTTACATTCATTTTATAATATTCATCATCAACCGTATATATATGACACTTATATTTATTTTCTATTTTATTTAACTCTGTACTATCCTGTTTCATATATTCAAGCCGGTCAAGTGCATACGAAACCTTTTGAAACTTATCATTGTACTTTGCCATATCAAGTTCAACAGTTTCATTTTGTCCAATAAAATCATATGTCATCCAAAAACCGCTGATGAAAGTCAATACTATAAGTAAAAATATATATCTTATCTTCATCTGATTTTCCTCTATCTGCAGCCACACTATTACCATTTATAAAGTAAGAATATAGTCCGTTCCCCACACTGTCTTTATATACTCCGGCTCATTTGGATTCTTTTCAAGTTTTTCCCTGAGCTTTCGTATGTGTACATTAAGAGTACCATCACTATAAAATGAATCACCCCAGACTGCTGAAAAAAGCTCATCTTTGGGAACTATACGGTTTTTATTTTTATAAAGATACTCAAATAATTTATATTTTCTTGCTTTAAGCAGGACTTCTCCATTCTCTGTCATTACGCTCATTTTCTCAGGTATAAGCATAAAATGATTTTTTTCATCAACTGTTTTTTCTTCTATTTTATTGTTGCTAACCATTCTTTTCAGTATAATCTTTACCTTAGCAAGAAGTACACTTAAAGAATACGGCTTCTTAATATAGTCGTCCCCACCTATATTAAGTGCTATAAGTACATCATCATCATCACTTTGTCTTGCACTGATAAATAATATAGGTATCTGTGATTTTTCTCGTATCTCTTTACATAATTCAAAACCACTTCCATCGCCTAAATTTATATCAAGCAGTATGATATCAGTGTCATTATTTTTAAAGAACTCCCTGCATTCAGATGAAGACACTACAAATGTTGTCTTTATATCAAACATATTAAAATATTCGCTTGTCGCTGCCGCAAGCTCTTCTTCATCGTCAACTATCAAACAATTATAGTGCATAACTTCTCCTATTCGTTTTTTGTTTACATAAATTCCATAAATAATTATAGTTATATTAACTCTATCAATTAAAAATAAGTATACGTTACTATTTCCAATGATACAAGCATACAAGCAATTTTTTCACTTTTAGATTGCAAATTATTAAAATATACATTATACTATTGAATTAAATGGTTTAATATCGTATTTTACATTTTTCTTATTGTACGAGATTAAAAATACATTAAAATACTAATATATACAATAAAAATATAAGGAGTTTTTAAAATGAGTAAAGTAGTTAAATTTGGTGGTAGTTCACTGGCATCAGCAACACAGTTTGCAAAAGTTGGCAAAATCATAACATCTGATCCTGACAGAAAATATGTTGTGCCAAGTGCTCCCGGAAAGAGAAATTCAGCCGATACTAAAGTTACTGATATGCTTTATGCCTGCTACGCTCTTGCCGAAGCAGATAAGAATTTTGATAAAGAGCTTAAGAAAATCAAAGAGCGTTATGATTCTATCATAAATGGTCTTAATCTCAAACTTTCTCTTGATGATGAATTTAAAACTATCAAAGAAAACTTCACAAAAAAGATTGGTTCACAGTATGCAGCATCAAGAGGTGAATACCTCAATGGTATTATAATGGCTAATTATCTTAAATATGAATTTATCGATTCAGCAGAGGTCATTATGTTTGATGACAATGGTGAATTTCTTCCTGATATAACTAATGAGAAATTAAGAGCCCGCCTCAAAAATGTTAAGGCTGCTGTAATACCTGGATTTTATGGTGCAACAAAGGATGGCGTAGTAAAAACTTTCTCACGTGGCGGTTCAGATATTACAGGTTCTATCGTAGCAAGAGCCGTACATGCATCATGCTATGAAAACTGGACTGATGTATCAGGTTTCCTTGTAGCAGACCCACGTATTATCGATAATCCTGAGACAATCAAAATAATTACTTATCGTGAACTTCGCGAGCTTTCATATATGGGTGCAAGCGTACTTCATGAAGATGCAGTATTCCCTGTACGCCAGGCAGGTATCCCAATCAACATACGTAATACTAATGCACCTGATGACGAAGGTACAATGATCGTAGAAAGCACATGTCATCACTCAGCATATACAATCACAGGTATAGCCGGTAAAAAAGGATTCGTTGCAGTCAATATAGATAAAGACATGATGAACTCCGAAGTAGGTTTTGGCCGCAAGGTATTGAGTGCATTTGAAGAAAACGGAATCAACTTTGAACATGTTCCTTCAGGAATAGATACTATGACAGTATTTGTACATGAGCCTGAGTTCGAGAAAAAAGAACAGGCTGTTATATCTGAAATCAAACGTACTGCTCACCCTGACAGCATCGAACTCGAAACAGACCTTGCACTTATCGCTGTCGTTGGACGTGGTATGAAGTCTACACGTGGTACTGCTGGAAGAATTTTCGCAGCTCTCGCACATGCCAATGTTAATGTCAAGATGATTGATCAGGGTTCTTCTGAGCTTAATATCATTATCGGTGTAAGTAACTCTGACTTTGATACAGCAATCAGGGCAATATATGATATCTTCGTAAAGACACAGTTATAATTTAATTTTATACACAGTAACAGTTCAGCCTTCCATTCAAAAAACGTCACATACAAGTTATTACACTTGAATGTGACGTTTTTATTAATTTATATATAATATTTATTTTCTTAATATAATGTTATTAAATGATACAATTCACTCTTTACAATCTTCTTTCCAACCTTAGCCTTTGGAATTATCCTAACGTAATAGGTTGTACTTTTTTTAAGAGCACCCTTTCCATATTTTGTTATTGTTATACTTCTTTTATTGGCACCAAGTGATTTTACCTTTTTATATCCTGAATTCCTTTTATTAGATATATATACATCATATCCCGCAGCACCATTTACCTTGCTCCAGTTAAGGCTTAAAGTCTTATACTTACTGCTGTATGATTTCCTGTTTATTTTGCTATCTACTTTCTTTGCAACACCTATGTAACGATAAGATGACCATTTACTAAATGCTTTTTTTGAACCACAGTTTACATATGTACGTACACGGTACTTATAGAAATTACCATTTATAAATTTTTCTAATCTGTAACTTGAATTTCCGGAAAAAGTTTTCTTTACCTTGCCGGCAGGTGTAGCAAACTGGAGCTGTGTTCCATCACACGCACCTGACACATTTACACTAAAATAATAGGTATCTATATTGTAGAATTCAGAAGAAAGTCCAAAGCTGCTCTTTCCTACTGCATTAGTAAGTGTTTTAAAGTAATCATGTTTATACCTAGACTTATCATAAGCAGTATAACCTGATTTTGATTTACGTCCCGCATACGCTTTAACCCCATATTGTGACGCAGGAGATAATTTACTTGATGTCTTAACTGTAGAGTTCCCTGATTTACCTATTGTCTGATCGTTATAATTTATAAAGTATGTATTAGCCCCGGATACATTTGAAAACTTAACTGTGAATCCACTTGTAGTTGCTCCTGTCTGAACAACTTTCATATTTGATGTATCAGGTGAAGTAACTACTTCAATCTCATCACTGTACTCTGTAACCGGCTGGGTACAATCACGGTCTGCATATCCACGAACCCTTGCATAATATGATTTGCCTGCACTTAATGAATAGTCGCTTAAATTATTGGCTGACGTTCCTTTGTCAACCTGAGTCCAATTTGCTCCATTGTCACTGCTAAGTTCTAATGCATAATAGTCCGTACCTAACACCGAATCCACTGAAACGTTAATAGAACTTTTGCCTGCATCAGTCTGCTTTATACCCGTAAGCTTTCCAGCAGCCTGAGTATCAGCCTTTGCCGCAAGCGTAAAGCATAATGCTAAAACTGCAACACCTAAAATTTTCTTAATTTTTTTCATCTTTCTTTCCTTTCTTTTTTGCTATATAACAATAGTAGATGGCTGCATAATCACAACCATCTACTATTATAACAAGTATGTATTTTTTTTTCAATTATTTTTCTATATCTTAAGAATCCGAGATAATCTATCGTTACTGTACAGACACAAGCTTAACACTTGTTGTCATGCTTGCATCTATAACTAAATTATGTCAGATTACAGATTCTGCACCTTAAACTTTCTCTCTGCCTCTCTTCTCTGATCCTTCTTAGCGATATCCTGTCTCTTATCATACAGCTTCTTACCTTTAGCAAGGCCTATCTCTACTTTTACAAGACTCCCTTTGAAGTAGACATTAAGTGGAACGAGAGTATACCCCTTCTGTGCTATCTTACCTTCTATCTTTCGTATTTCATCCTTATGAAGCAGTAATTTCTTTGGTCGAAGCGGATCTTTATTGAATATATTGCCTTTTTCGTAAGGACTTATATGCATACCATATGCGTAAACTTCTCCCTTTTCGATACGTATAAAAGATTCCTTTATACTGCACTTACCCATTCGTATTGATTTTACCTCAGTGCCGGCAAGTGCCACACCTGCTTCATACTTATCTTCGATGAAATACTCATGAAATGCTTTTTTATTATTTGCTATAAGTTTCTTTGTTTCCTTTGCCATATTTAACTCCATTTAATTTCTATGTTCTTTCAGAGTTTCTCTTGAATCTGCTTTAAGCACAAAGAAACTCTGAGAGAATATTACTTATTGTCAGACCACCAGACATTTATTAGATACAATTCACATCTAAGATTTTTTCTTCTTACCTGACACTTTTTTCTTAGAAGAAGCTTTACCTGTTCCCTTTTTTGCCTTCTTAGCAGGTTTACTACTACTGATTGAAGCTTCATTCTTCTTTTTTGTGCCTTTAGTCTTCTTGCTCTTCTGATCTGACTTGGTTTTATTCTTGGTTTTCTTCTTTTTAGCGGCAGAAGTCAGTTTTTTCGCTTCATCAGCAACAATTTCTGCTGCCCTCTTAGCAGACACAATCTGCTCAAAGAATTTCTCTGCTCTTTCTCTGAGTTCATCAACTGATTTTGAAGATGATGATTTATCTGGTTTTCTACTCTTTGAGGATGCAGATTTTTTATTGCTGCCACCCTGTTTTACTTTATTTTTTGAGGTATTATTTACAGCTTTTTTATTACCCTTTACAGACTTCTTTTCTGATGTTGAGATTTTCTTTACCTTATTTTCTGATTTCATATATGAATCATTTTTTACCTCTGCATTATGATATTCAACATTATCTCCATTAGAATTATCACTTTGAATGTTGTTGCTCTGAATATCTTTACTTTGAACATTTTTATTTTGAACGTTACCATCACTCTGTGCTTCTTCATCTTCATCAGCTATAACAAAATCAATTGTTCTTACGATTTTATCTACTGCTGAAACTGTGATTCTTATTGGTTCACCAAGCTTGTATCTTTTTCCTGTATGCTCACCGACCATGCTGTATGTTTCTTCTTCAAAATAATAATAATCACCAGGTATGTCTGCGACACGAATCATTCCTTCAACAGTATTAGGAAGCTCCACATACATTCCCCATGTAGTAACTCCTGATATAATACCATCGAAGCTCTGACCGATAAACTGCTCCATGTACTCAGCTTTCTTAATCTTCTCAACTTCACGCTCTGCCTCATCAGCTCGTCTTTCAAGCCTGCTTGCCTCCTCAGTAACTTCAGGAAGTATCTGATTATAATGCTCTATTCTCTTTTCATTCATCTTTCCATGAATATTTTCTTTAATTATACGATGTATCTGAAGATCAGGGTAACGTCTTATAGGTGATGTAAAGTGACAATAATACTTCATTGCAAGACCAAAGTGTCCTTCACAAGTAGTTGTATATCTTGCCTGCTTCATGGAGCGAAGTGCAAGACGGCTAATAAGTGCCTCCTCAGGTTTATCTTTAACAGAATTAACTAATTTTTGTATTTCTTTAGGATGAATATTATCATCGGCACCAACTTTGATTGAATATCCGAAATTATTAATAAATATGCCAAGCTGTGTTATTTTTTCACTGTCAGGTTCTTCATGTACTCTGTATACAAAAGGAAGCTCTCTCCAAAAATACTCTTCAGCAACCGTCTGATTAGCTGCAAGCATAAATTCTTCTATAATTCTATGTGCATTATTACGCTCATACTCTTTTATCTCAAGCGGCTTGCCCTTCTCATCAAGTATTATCTTGCTTTCCGGAAAATCAAAATCAATGGAACCATGCTTAAATCTTCTCGCACGCAATATGTCAGCAAGTTCATACATCAGATTAAACATCGGAATGAGTTCTTCATATTCTTTTCTCTCTTCTTCATCCTCAAGCTCGACTATCTTATTTACACTTGTATAAGACATTCTTCTGTCAACATTGATGACTGACTCCTCTATGCTGTGCTTAATTATCTCGCCTTTTGAGTTTATATCCATCATACATGAAAGAGCAAGCCTGTCTACACCCTGATTGAGCGAACATATTCCATTGGAAAGCTTATGGGGAAGCATTGGTATAACTCTGTCTACAAGATATACACTCGTTCCACGCTTAACAGCCTCTTTATCAAGTGGTGAGCCTTCTGTTACATAATTGCTTACATCTGCTATATGCACGCCAAGATGATATATATCACCTTCTTTTGATAATGAAATAGCATCATCAAGATCCTTTGCATCTTCCCCATCTATGGTTACTGTCTGAAGACTCCTGTAATCAGAACGTCCCGCCCTTTCAGCATCATCTATTTCATCTTCAATATTTTCTACCTGATCCATAACCTCATCAGGATATTCCTCCGGCAGTCCATATGCCTTTATGACAGATAAAATATCTACTCCCGGATCATTGATATGACCAATAATCTCAAGTATCCTTCCCTCAGGATTTCTATCTTCACTTCCGTAATCAGTTATCTCAACAACAACCTTATGACCTGTTATCGCTCCCTTGCTGTCAGCCTTTGGTATATATATATCCTTTCCAAACTTCTGATTATCTGCAATGACAAATCCAAAGCTCTTACTCTTAGAATATGTTCCAACTATTATATCTACACCACGCTCTACAATAGTTACTACCTCTCCCTCACGTCTTTTACCCCTTCTTTCATCCTCAAGGGCAACACGCACAGTATCCCCGTCTATAGCTCCTTTTGTCTTATGTGCAGGTATAAATATATCTTCGTCCTCTCCCTCAACTCTGACAAAGCCAAACCCTTTCTGGGTTCCCATATATTTACCCGTCTTTACGTTGTCTGACATAGGTTTGATTTTACCTTTAAGGTCAACACTGATTTTTCCCTCATCCATTAACTCTTCTATAACAGTATTAAAATCTTTCTTATCCTTTGCAGGTACCTGAAGCACTACTCTCATTTCCTTAAGTGAAAGCGGTTTATAAGAACTTGAACTTATAAATTCCAATATCATACTTTTCTTATCATTCAGTTCATCTCTGGTCATCGTAAACACCCCCATCCGTTCATAAATTTATTATAACCATTATAACGCTTTTCATTACAAATGTATAGTTGTTATAATGTAAAAAATACACCAACATCACATATGTGACATTGGTGTATCTTACTTTTGTGAATTATATCATCTTATGAAAAAATCTTAAGGTTCAATAATAATGAAATTACGATAAATAATACAGCAAGTATTCTTGTTGCAAGTATAAGTCCGCCTTCCATTGAACGTCCCTTATTCTTACCCCAATATGTCTCAGCAGCACCGCTTATCGCACCTGTAAGACCTGCCTGCTTACCTTCCTGAAGTAATACTACTATAGAAAGAGCAACGCATACAATGATGTATAATATTAATAATATACCATGTAATGTCTGAGCCATAAAATCCTCCATTCTTGTGTATATGTCCTCTCAAAATCCCTTTTGCACCTGCTTTAATCAATTACAAAGGAACTCCGGGATAACATTGTAACAGCCGTTAAAGCCATCGTCCTATAAAACATACCTATATAGTATATCACATTCCAGTCGTCATTTCAAGTTCATTTTCTTATCTTTTTCTGTAAAAATTTGTAAAAAACGTTACAGTTCACACTATATCAGCACTATATAATATTCAAGCTTGCTTGTTGTATTATATAGTGCTGATATAGTGGAATAGCCTAACATTTCCCTAATGAATAAAACAAAAGCTGCATAGCAGCGACTGACAGCAGTCCATAACTATACTACTTTTTTAATATAAAATCTGCTGTCAGGTTTTATGAATGAAAGGAATGTTAGGTGTGAACTGTAACTATAAAAAGCCAGTTACTGTACACACCTACGGTGCTACAGTAACAACAGTTCACATCCTATTTTCTTACAAGTAATGATTTTCCTGTCATCTCTGCTGGCTGTTCAAGTCCCATTATCTCGATAAGTGTTGGAGCGATATCTGCAAGACATCCACCCTCACGAAGTGTATAATTATCATCATAATTAACGAGTATGAATGGAACAGGATTAGTTGTATGGGCTGTAAATGGAGCACCAGTTTCATAATCAATCATTTGCTCTGCATTACCATGGTCAGCGCATATAAATAATACACCGTCAACCTTCTTAATTGCCTCTACTGCAGAACCTACACATTCATCAACAGCTTCTACTGCACTGACTGCTGCAGGAATAACACCTGTGTGACCAACCATGTCAGGATTAGCAAAGTTGATTACTATTACATCGTATTTATCTGATTCAATTGCTTCATTAAGTCTCCTGCTTACTTCAGGTGCACTCATCTCAGGCTGAAGATCATAAGTAGCTACTGCCGGAGATTTAACAAGGGAACGCTCTTCATCCTTATTTGGTTCTTCTACACCACCATTAAAGAAAAATGTTACATGAGCATATTTCTCTGTCTCTGCAAGACGAAGCTGCTTCTTTCCATTAGCAGCAAGAAATTCACCAAATGTATTAGAGATACTTTCTTTAACAAATGCAACCTGTTTATTTGTTATTGTCTCATCATAATCTGTAAATGTAACAAATGTAAGTGGCATAAATCCATTAACACGCTCAAACTTATCAAATGACTCATCACAGAATGTACGTGTGATCTGACGTGCACGGTCAGGACGGAAGTTAAAGAATATTACAGAATCATTTGCCTTTATAGTTGTAAGAGGCTTACCATCTTCCTCAATTACTGTTGGCACTACAAACTCATCTGTAACATCAGCTTCATATGAATCAGTCAAAGCCTGAACTGCGTTTGATGCCTTTGTTCCTTCACCTTTAACTAAAGCGTTATAAGCTTTTTCTATACGATCCCAGTTATTATCTCTATCCATTGCATAATAGCGTCCATGAATACTTGCTATCTTACCTACACCGATTTCATCAATCTTCTTCTGAAGTTCCTCGACAAATCCTTTACCTGAAGTTGGTGCTGTATCACGGCCATCAAGAAATGCATGTACATATACATTCTCAATACCATTTCTCTTAGCAAGCTCAAGTAAAGCATAAAGATGTGTATTATGGCTGTGAACACCACCATCTGAAAGAAGACCAAAGAGATGAAGAGATGTTCCATTCTTCTTAACATTGTCAACTGCAGCAAGTAATGCCTTATTCTCAAAGAAATCTCCATCTTCTATAGACTTTGTTATACGTGTAAGTTCCTGATATATAATACGTCCTGCACCGATATTCATATGACCAACTTCAGAGTTACCCATCTGACCATCCGGAAGACCAACACTAAGTCCACTTGCATATCCCTTCTGGAATGGGCACTCAGCCATAAGCTTGTCCATAACAGGTGTCTTTGCCTGAGCAATAGCATTGCCTTCAGTTTTATCATTTAAACCATAACCATCAAGTACCATTAAAACAACCGGTTTTTTACTCATATTTGTATCCTTTCCTGCATTATGCAATTAAATTTATCCTTTTATCCAACTTAGAAGTATACATTATCTGAGATTGCAAGTCAACAATAAGCTCTGCCT
>JALERT010000039.1 GCA_022764445.1 Lachnospiraceae bacterium
ATTGTCCTCTCTTAAAAGAAGTTTAATAACCTCTTTTGCTCCATCGTCATTCAACCTGGAAACCGAGTTCATAACAGGAGCCAATGTATAACCAATGTTTGTTTCATTAATCTTATATTCAAGATTTAATATTCTTAACAAACAGTATAAGCCATTGGTTCTGCCTTGATTCTGCAATAATGTTTCCAGGCCTCTTTTAACAATCAGCCAGTTATCATACACATAGTTTCCGCCAATCTTTTCAATTAGCTTTACGCTATCTGCAACAGTCCCTATTGCAGCTAATGACTGAATTTTGTCAAAAGTAAAGGTGTTTATTGCATTGTAAGCTGTTAATATATGCTGGAACAGTTTAAACACAAGGCCTGCCGCGCAGTAATCCTCAAAGTTAGCTGTACCAGCTTTGGCGTGCGGGTCAATAATAACATCTGCTTCTGGCAGTATTATTTTGCCACGCTCAATAACTGGCAGATGATGATCAATGACAAGCACAGACCATCCTAATTGCTTTGCTTTTTTGATGGCATCGCAGGCTGCTATACCATTATCAACAGTAACAAGTAAACCTGGCTCTCCGGTTAGAAATCTATCTACGATGGTTGTGGATAATCCATAGCCATCAGTAAACCGTTTTGGAGCATAGAAATCTATATCCGTTGCTCCTAGAGCTCTCAGTCCCAGTATCATTTCTGCTGTGGCTGTCTGTCCATCTACATCGTAATCACCTACAATGCGGATGGGTTTCTTTAAAAATCTTAAAAGCAGTTTATATGCATCATCGTTTTCTTTTACAATGTATGCACTGCTTTCAGTTCTAGCTCCAACAAAGTCTTTAAAGATTTCGTTTTCTGTCTCTTCAAATGACTTGCCGGAATCTTTTCTTTTCCAGTTCTTCATTGTTTTTTCCTCCTTGTTTTTAATTTAAGGAAAATATGCCACAAATAAAAAATGTAGAAAAAACTCCAGGGAACACCTGGAGTTAAAATAGAAAATAAATCAGAAATAAATTAGAAAACGAATCATCGGATGCCTTGACACAGGAAAATTAACCGATTGCTACTCTTTGCCTATATAGATCCGTAGCCATCATTACTCCATACGGATATTCTTTACTAATCGGAAGTATCACTGCATAATCCTAAGCCATGCAATTTTTAAATGCTATCCTAGCTTCTTCTTCGGATATTCCATACTGTCCCGTAATTAGTCTTACCACTTCATCTTCAAAATTATCTCCGTGAACTGCACGTTCTACAACATAGCTTTCTTTTCTCATGTTTTCTCCTTTCGCGATTTTTACGATAATTTCTTTTCCATATAATGCTTACGGCATAACGAAATATAACTTTCATTTCCACCCATTACTACTTCCGGACCGTCTGTTACGACTTTACCATCAATAATTCTGGCATTAAACCGGGCCTTTCTTCCACACCAGCATATTGTTGGGATTTCCTCGATTATGTCAGCAAGTTCCAGTAATCTTTTGCTGCCTTTGAATAATTCGCCCCGGAAATTAGTTTTCAATCCATAACAGATAACAGGTATATCCTGGTTATCTACTATTTCTGCCAGTTTATCTATCATTTCCTTTGACAGGAATTGAACTTCATCTACGATAATGGCAGACAGGTCTTTAAGTTTATCAGGAGATTTTATAAATTCTTCTACTGCCTGGCATTCTGCACTAAGCCCGATTCGAGACCGTATTACGTTCTTTCCATCCCGACATTCGATTTCAGGCTTTAATATAATTGCTTTCATGCCGCGTTCCTGATAATTAAACTGAACCATAAGAGCATTAGCTGTTTTTGAAGCACCCATTGCTCCATAACGAAAAATCAACTTTGCCATTTTTGTTCCTCCTTATGTTTTTTGTTAAATATGACAAAAAAATCCTGACGGTAAAACCGCCAGGATATACAATTAATTTTGAACTGTGACTGAAATTGTCTGAGTTGTACTTGTGCCAGGTTCCTGTGTCTCGACATCAAATGTGTTGATTAGGAATGTTAATTCATATGAACCCGGATCTAATTTTTCATACAGGTTTGCTTCTACCATATTTCCAGGTTTTATTGCATTTGTTTCATAAACAATATCATTTCCATTATAAATTGTGTACTTTAAATATACGGTGTTTGTTTCGTCATTAATAAGCTTTACTTTTGGATATTTTGAAGTAAATATCAGATTACCGTATCCTGGAATTAATACATTTTCTTCTGACGCTTCTTTTTTATATCCTCTTTCACCATCGTATATGTTGCCATCTTCAATAGTTAAAGTAGGTTTCTCAGGATTATTGTTTCCGTCATTGCTTTCTTTCCATTGCCCTAATGTAGGAATTACGCATGAAGAAATCTTTAGCAACAAAAGAAAAATGATAATTGCTACAATAATGTAAAATATGTTTTTCTTCTTTTCATGTTTCTTTTCTTTTTCATCATTTTTATGATTATTTAAATCATTATTTGTACCACTATTTTCTTCGTTGTTTAAAATATTGTTTTGTTCTAAATTGTTCGTTGCCATATAATTCATCCTTTCTGATGTTTTTATTTATATATGACATACTGCATTTTTTATGGAAGTTAATGTATTTTACATTTTGCGAATGCAAAATTTCTTTTCAAAGATATAAGTGATTAAAAATGTAACTTGACTTTTTTGTTTTTTTGTAAATGTTGCAGTTTAAAATGCAACAAATTCACGGTTTTTAGCCCTTATTTTCTCTATTTTTTACATTTTAAAATGAAACATATGAGATTTTTATTTGCTGTTTTGGTTAAAAATTTACATTTTAAAATGAAACAAACTAATTTTTTATGTTACTTTTGGTTTATTTTTATTTTTTGAAATAATAGTCTGTAACTATAAATAGATATAAAAACAGAGATGGAATAAATCCATCTCTGATATTGTAAGAATTAATTTGTAAGTGCTGTGTTATTAAAAGCACGAATATCAACTGTAACATCATTTGTTATTAATGCATTGTTTAATGCTGATTTGTTTGTATATGCAGTTCCTTTATATGTTACTGATGCAAGTGATGTACAACCATTAAATGCATAAGTTCTTATACTTGTTACACTGTTTGGTATTGTTACTGATGTAAGTGATGTACAACCATTAAATGCATAAGTTCCTATACTTGTTACACTGTTTGGTATTGTTACTGATGTAAGTGATGAACATTCATAGAATGCATAATTTCCTATACTTGTTACACTGTTTGGTATTGTTATTGATGTAAGTGATGAACAGCGATAAAATGCATAAGTTCCTATACTTGTTACACTATTTGGTATTGTTACTGATGCAAGTGATGTACAGCCATCAAATGCATAACCTCCTATACTTGTTACATTGTTTGGTATTGTTACTGATGCAAGTGATGAACAGCGATAAAATGCATATTCTCCTATACTTGTTACACTGTCTGGTATTGCTACTGATGTAAGTGATGTACAGTCATTAAATACCCAAGTTCCTATACTTGTTACACTGTCTGGTATTGTTACTGATGTAAGTGATGTACAGCCTCTAAATGCAACATCTCCTATGCTTATTACACTGTTTGGTATTGTTACTGATGCAAGTGATGTACAGTAATCAAATGCACCATCTCCTATACTTGTTACACTGTTTGGTATTGTATAAGATGTATCTTTTTTTCCTGAAGGATGGTATATAAGAGTTGATTTATCTTTATTAAATAATACACCGTCTACTGAGCAATAGTTTGGATTATTTTTATCTACAGTTACTGATGTAAGTGATGAACAGCCACTAAATGCATAACGCCCTATGTTTGTTACGCTATCTGGTATTGTTACCGATGTAAGTGATGTACAGCCACTAAAGGCATTACTTCCTATGCTTGTTACACTGTTTGGTATTGTTACTGATGTAAGTGATGAACAGTATCTAAATACACCGTCTCCTATACTTGTTACGCTGTTTGGTATTATTATTGATGTAAGTGATGTACAGCCACTAAATGTATAAGTTCCTATACTTGTTACACTATTCGGTATTGTTACTGATGTAAGTGATGAACAATTTTCAAATACACCATTTCCTGTACTTGTTACACTGTTTGGTATTGTTACTGATGTAAGTGATGTACAGCCACTAAATGTATAAGTTCCTATTGTTGTTATACCATCTGGGATAACTACCATAGTTGTTTCTGGATAAGTGTTTGTTAATACATAATATGCAGAATCTGGTTCTTTAGAATTATAGCTTCGATCCTTCTCTACATCAATTCCACTTTCTTCCCAGCTGCAAAGCATGGTACCATTTGCATCATAAAGCCCCGCCTGTTTAGTTACAGTTTCATAATTTCCATTTTCGTTTACTTTCACAAATGCAACTGGACTATAACTTGTAAAATCACCGCTTATTATTCCGTTTGAATCTACTGTCTCAGTGCCGATATATTCCCATTCACTTGTTACTTCATTAAAGTGAAGAATTGCTACTTTATCACCTTCATTTGCTATACTAGAAACATCAAATGTGGTTTCTGCTATACCGTCAAAGTCATCTGATTTAACTTCTATTAATGCATTAACATCTTCTGCAGAATTTATCATTCCAGTTTCAACAAGACTATTTAATAATGTATCTTTTTCATCCCCAACTATCTCGTTTGCACTAGCGTTTAAATCCTCACCAGCTTCATTCTTTGCTTTTACTGTAATTGAGCCTTTATTTTCTTTTGATGCTATGTTAAAGTTTAATATTCCTTGCCATTTACCTGCGGTCAGATCTTCAGCTGTAATATTTCCTTCTACAGTTTTACCTACTGTTGTTCCGGATTCGTTAACCGCCTTAATGTCAGCATACTCAAATACGGTATCATTCTGGCTAATCGTAGCCGTCACGGTTCCCTTACCATTTTTATCTGTAAGAGCTATCTCTGCATCCGGAGTTACGGTTATTG
>JALERT010000071.1 GCA_022764445.1 Lachnospiraceae bacterium
ATGTTGCAAAGAGAAAGAATGTATGATATAATCGATATACAGTTTTGAAGGTATAAACCTGATCCTCGATAGCTCAATGGTAGAGCACACGGCTGTTAACCGTGGGGTTGTTGGTTCGAGCCCAACTCGGGGAGTTTTATTTTTTTCTAAATTTGAGATATATGCATAGTTTAATACTATGCCGATGTGGCTCAATTGGCAGAGCAGCTGATTTGTAATCAGCAGGTTATCGGTTCGAGTCCGATCATCGGCTTTTAAAAGATATGGACCTTTAGCTCAGTTGGTTAGAGCAATCGGCTCATAACCGATCGGTCCAGGGTTCGAGTCCCTGAGGGTCCACTTATTATTTTGGCCTAGTGGCTCAGTTGGTTAGAGCGCCGCCCTGTCACGGCGGAGGTCACGGGTTCGAGTCCCGTCTGGGTCGTTTACTCAATGGTTCTATTTAGATACATATTGACATTGAGTAAATGGTATGATATATTATATATCGCTATGGGATCTTAGCTCAGCTGGGAGAGCATCTGCCTTACAAGCAGAGGGTCACAGGTTCGAGCCCTGTAGGTCCCATTCAGTAACGATAGTTACTATGCCGCAGTGGCGGAACTGGCAGACGCCCGGGACTTAAAATCCCGTGGGTAGTGATACCCGTACCGGTTCGATTCCGGTCTGCGGCATTATTATTTTAGGTCGTGAATCCTTATATTACGGATTCACGATTTTTTCTTTTGTTATAAAATTCGACCAATTTCACCAATAAACGACAAATCATTATCTAGTATGAATCACCCTAAATAGCACAGAAAATGTGTAAAAAAGATTGAATATATCGGTGAAAATGTTTATAATTATTTTATATTGACATTATATACATTTAATTTTAAAGATAAATAAAATGCATAGGAGTAATGTTATTGTTACAGACAACTGTAACATATTTAAAAATTTTACAAGGGGGGTTTTTAAGATGAAAAATTTTAAAGTAAGGACAAAGATGGCAATATTATTAATTTGTGTTGTCATTCTTGCAGTATTTAGCGTTATTGTATCAGGCACCAATATGAAAGCAATGAAGGAAAGTTCGCTTAAAATCTTTGAGAAGCAGATAAGGGATGATTATGATCGGAACATAAAAGAACAGGTGCAGGGTGTTATCTCATTACTGACAAAGATTAATCAGGAGTATGAAAAAGGAACATATACTCTTGAGGAGGCAAAGAAACTTGGTGCAGATATTGTTCGTGATATGAGATATGGCGAGGCAGGATATTTTTGGATAGACCAGACGGACGGAACCAATGTTGTATTGCTAGGGAGTGATACAGAAGGCACTAACCGAATG
The DNA here is from genome assembly GCA_022764445.1 of Lachnospiraceae bacterium. GTDB lineage: Bacteria > Bacillota > Clostridia > Lachnospirales > Lachnospiraceae > Butyribacter. The sequence goes on from JALERT010000071.1 coordinate 1,340, forward strand.
GAAACAAAGGATGCAAATGGATATAAGATGGTTAGTGACATAATTAAAGTTGGACAAAATAAAGATGGTGGATATACAGATTATGTTTTCCCGAAGGAGGGAGAGACAGAACCATCACCGAAGAGATCTTACAGTAAATTATTTGAGCCATTCGACTGGGTAATTGGAACAGGAAATTATACAGACTATATAGATGATACGATAAAAGAAATGGAAGCCAAAGATAAAAAAGCTTATAATAAGGATATGTTAAATATAATTGCAGGAATTATACTTATATTTATCGTAACTGTTGTAGTTGTAGTCATCATTTCAAAAAATATTACAAATGCATTAATTGAAACAATGGTTAGTCTGCAAAGGTATTCAAATGGTGATTTTTCAGAACCTGTTCCTGATGCAATAAGCAAACGAAAAGATGATTTTGGAATCCTTGCCAAGGCAATGAATAATATGCAGGGAAGTGTAAGCAGTCTGATTGGAGATGTTAAAGACAGGTCGGGAAAAGTAGAAGAGGATGTATATGATATCAATAAGAATGTTAATATATTAAATAGTGATATAGAAGACGTGTCTGCCACTACCCAGGAACTTGCAGCAAGTATGCAGGAGACGGCAGCAAGTGCACATCAGGTTACTGTCATAGCTGATGAGATAAAGTCTTCAGCAGGAGCACTTGCAGATAAAGCTCAGGAAAGTGCACATCAGGCTGATGAAATTCATGAAAGAGCTAGAAATGGTAAAGAAACAGCGAAGGAAAATAGAGGAGAAGTCAGAAGAGTAAATGATGAAATAAAGAATAAACTGGAGAAAGCATTAGAAGATGCTAAGGTTGTAAGTGAAATAAAGTTATTAGCTGAGTCAATAATGGAGATAACAGAACAGACAAATCTTCTTTCATTAAATGCATCTATAGAGGCTGCAAGAGCAGGAGAGGCCGGAAAAGGTTTTGCTGTAGTTGCCGATGAGATAAGGACTTTGTCAGAACAGTCACAGACAGCTGTTGAAGACATAAGAAATGTTACAGAAAAAGTAACATCTGCAGTTACAAATTTGGCATATGACTCTAATGAATTATTAAAATTTGTATCTGAGTATGTATCAGACAGTTATGATATGTACGAAAATATTCTGGATGATTACAACAATGATGCTGCTTATATTGATACACTCGTCAATGAATTTAGCAGTACATCAGACAGTTTATTAAACTCTATTAATGGAGTTATTGATTCTATGGAAGAAATCTCATCTGCTGCAGAAATGGGTGCAAGTGCTACAGCGAACATTGCAGAGAGGACATGCAGCGTTGTAAATAATTCCAATGATGTAACCGGTGCTACTAAAGATACAGAAATTATTGTAAATGAACTCAGAGAAAGTGTTGCTAAATTTGTTGTTTAATAGTTACAGTTCACACTATATCAGAAAAAGATAATATTCAAGCTTGCTTGTTATATTATCTTTTTCTGATATAGTGGAATAGCCTAACATTTCCTACATGAATAAAACATATATAACTATTGGCAGGTTTTATGAATGCAGGAAATGTTAGGTGTGAACTGTAATGTTTAATAATATAAAAACTGGAGGAAAATATGTTAGAAAAATTTTTTAAACTCAAAGAAAACGGGACTACAGTTAAGACGGAGGTAATAGCGGGTATTACTACATTTATGACTATGGCATATATCTTAGCTGTTAATCCTAATATGCTGTCTGCAGCTGGCATGGACAGTACAGCAGTCTTAATTGCAACTTGTCTTGCGTCATTTATTGGAACACTTGCAATGGCACTTTTGGCTAATTATCCATTTGCACTTGCTCCGGGCATGGGGCTTAATGCATACTTTGCATTTACCGTCTGTGGTAATATGGGTTATTCATGGAAAGTAGCATTAATGGCAGTATTTATTGAAGGTATTATCTTCATTGTGTTATCACTTACCAATGTACGTGAAGCAATATTTAATGCAATTCCAAGTACACTTAAGAAGGGTGTAAGTGCCGGTATAGGTTTATTTATAGCATTCATTGGTCTTCAGGGTGCTCATATCATTGTAAATGATGATTCAACACTTGTAACATATTGTAAGTTTGCTGATAACTGGAATACACAGGGAATCTGCGCAGTACTTGCAATCATTGGTCTTATTATAACAGTCGTGTTATATATAAAGGGATTTAAGGGTTCAATACTTATAGGTATTCTTTCTACATGGATTCTCGGTATGCTTGCACAGGCAGCAGGCATATATCATGTAGATGTCGATGATGGATTTTATTCATTATACCCAACTTTGCATATGACTGATTTCAGTAAAATAACGACGACATTTGGTCAGTGTTTCAATGCAGATTTCAGTAATGTAGGTATATTTAATTTTATTGTAATTCTTTGCTCATTCCTTTTTGTAGATATGTTTGATACAATCGGAACACTTATTGGTGTATCATCAAAAGCCGGTATGCTAGATGAAGAAGAAAAACTTCCACGTATCAAACCTGCTCTTTTAGCTGATGCTATTGCAACAAGTGCAGGTGCAATAATCGGAACATCAACTACTACAACATATATTGAAAGTTCAGCAGGTGTTGGTGCAGGTGCAAGGACAGGTTTATCATCAGTTGTAACAGCATTTTTATTCCTTATCGCTATATTCTTTGCACCAATATTTACAGCGATACCGGGATTTGCAACTGCTCCTGCTCTTATATTCGTAGGTTTCCTTATGGTTTCCTCAATACTTGAGATTGATTTCTCAGATCTTACAGAGGCAGTTCCGGCATATCTTACAATGATTGCAATGCCATTTATGTACAGCATTGCAGAAGGTATAGCTATCGGCGTAATCTCATATGTTCTTATCAATGTTATATGTGGTAAGGCTAAGAAGAATACAGTGCTTATGTATATACTCACTGTGCTGTTTATATGTAAGTATGTATTCTTGTAAAATATGGGAAATGTTAAGTGTGAATTGTAGCAATTAAATAGTACAAGCCCTTCGTGTATGAGGGGCTTGTTTGTTTGTGAACATTTTTGGCAAATAATTTATATTGGCATATTTTTCTTATAAAATAAAACAATGGAAATTTGATTGAACCTGTCCTGTTTTTGGGACATATGAGTAGATGATATTTGAACAATATTATATATAATGATATACTATGATGTAAGCGTCGAAAGTATCATTTGCGAGGATGCGCACAACTTCGTAAGGAATATTGTTGCAAAAAGCCTCAGCGTAGCCCGCTACGCCTACGTTTTTTGAGTAGCACTCTCATAAAAATATTCAGCGCAAAAAGTCCAGTTATTAAGAAACAGTTGTACTAGTATTTAGAAAATCTGAGGTAACTTATGGATAAAGAAAGAGAATATACCCATGTAGAACATATGATAGATCCTGTGTATGATAAAAACTCAAAGATTCTTATACTTGGTTCATTTCCTTCTGTCAAATCAAGGCAGCAGGCATTTTTTTACGGTCATCCACAAAACCGGTTCTGGAAGGTTATCGCCGGGGTAATGGGGTGCAGTGTTCCTGCAAGTATAGATGAAAAGAAGGAGATGCTTTTATCACATTATGTCGCTGTGTGGGATGTAATTGAATCATGTGATATAATCGGATCCAGCGACAGTTCCATAAAAGATGTTAAGGTAAATGATTTTAACAGGATTTTAGACAGCGCAGATATAAGTAAGATATATGCCAATGGGGGAAAGGCATACGAACTTTATATGAAGTATGCTATAGAGAAGACCGGAAGGGATATAATAAAGCTCCCATCAACAAGTCCGGCAAATGCTGCGTGGAATTTGGAAAGACTTATAGATGCGTGGAGTATAATCAGAAGTTAGTTACTGTACACACCGATGGTGTTGCGGAAACAGAAATTATATAATGTTTGATTTTAGAATTACAGAATGTAAAAAATGTTTGGTGTGAATTGTAACATTTTAGGCGGAAACTGTAATATTTTAGGAGGAAATATGTACGACAGACTTACAAAAAAAGATATAGAAAAAATGGAACAGGAACTTGAAAACAGAAAGCTTGTTGTCCGTAAAGCGGCACTTGAAGATGTAAAGGAAGCAAGGGCTCAGGGAGATTTGAGTGAGAATTTTGAATATAAGGCGGCAAAGAAAGTTAAAAATCAAAATGAGAGTCGTATAAGATATCTTGAAAAGATGATTAAGACTGCGATAGTAATTGAGGATGACTCAGATAGCAGTGAAGTTGGTCTTAATGATACAGTTTGCCTTTATATTGAAGAAGATGACTGTGAAGAGGAGTACAAGATAGTTACAACAGTGAGGACAGATGTATTAAATAACATGATAAGCATCGAATCACCTATGGGAAAAGCCCTGCTCAAGCATAAAGAGGGAGACCGTGTTTATATAGCGATAAATGACAGAGATGGTTACTATGTGCGAATCAATAGAATAATAAAAAGTGATGATGAATCTGAGGGTATAAGCAGATTTTAGGTTGTATATTTTCTTGTAATCTCATGTTCTCTCGGAATTTTTTTGTGCTTCGCAAAAGCAAGTGCAAGAGAGAATCCGAGAGAACATTTTCTAGAACAGGAGGGATGAATAAGTGTCTGAAAAAATAAATGATGAGGAAAAAGAAAAATTAAGTGACAAAGAAAAATTAAAAGAAAGAATAAATGAAGAAGAAAAGATAAATGATAAAGAAGAAATAAGTGAGAAAAAAGAAATAGTAATTGATAATAAAAAAGAGGAAAAAAAGGTATTTAAGGGCAAGAAGCTTGTAGAAACCGGGGATAATTACATGGCTGTAGGTATGCTTTTGGGAATGTGTGCAGGAATGGTTATGCGCGGCAACAGCTATGGCTATTTAATTGGAATGTGTCTTGGTATGCTTGTAGGTTGCCTTATTAATAAAGAAGTATCAAATGATGATAAAGAATATCTGAATTATCTTAAACAGGAAACAGAAGATATGGAAAAGTACCTGGAGGAAAGTGAGTATATAGATTATTCTGACGAAAATATAAGACGGACTACAGAAAATTTATTGGAACCTGTTAACCGGAAGATGTGGAATAAATACAGCTCATGTATCGAAGGTATAATTCAGTATCGTGGAAGAAGTTATACGGGTAATAAGTTTTATGGCGATGATGATGAAGCATTCAGACGTATATTTGAACATGACAATCCCAATATATTCAATCATATGAATAAAACATGCAAAAGAAAATATTGGAAAAATGTAGAAAAGGGTGTGGAGGAATGGCAGGATCTTATAGTAGAAACGTTGTATACATATGTAAGAGATGAGATATCACATTCATTTGATGTTAATGCTGACATTATTACATCGAAAGCATCGGATGTACTTAAGCATAAGACAGGAATGTGCCATGCAAAGGCTAATCTTTTAGCTGCCATGCTAAGGTATGCAGGTATTCCCACAGGAATTTGTTATGAAAGACTTTCATGGAAATACGGAACAGGTTATTTTGTTCATGGTTTTAACGCAGTTTACATCAATAAAAAATGGGTTTTTATCGATGCGAGGGGCAATAAAGAAGGTGTTAATGCGTGGTTTCATGATGGTGAAAGTGAGCTTGCATCATATTGTAGAAAAGATAAAGATGAATACTTTTTTGATACGATATATGTGCAGCCGGACAAGGATGTTATGGACTGCATAAATAATGCAGAAACACTTGATGATATAAGAAATAGTCTTCCTGATAAGGTTAGATAAGAGATAAAATCTAATCATAAGGAATCTCTACTTATTCGATTATTACTCCTTGTAATAATAAAAGATTAAGAGACGTGTACTAAAAATGGGACAGACAAAATTGCAAAAATTAAATATATTTTTTAATAAAAAACAACATTTTTCTAAGAAATTATATATGGAAAAATTTTCTGTTTACTGTTATAATATTAGGTGTAAGTTGGTAGATTATGAAAATATCATTTAAGGAAAGGCATAAGAATGGAACAAAGATTAACCAGAGGAGCTGGAATCTTATTGCCTATAAGCAGTTTACCATCACCACATGGAATCGGTACTTTCGGAAAGGAAGCATATGATTTCGTGGACAGGCTTAAGGAAGCAGGTCAGATGTACTGGCAGGTATTGCCTATCGGCCCCACAAGCTACGGAGACAGTCCGTATCAGTCATTTTCTACATTTGCAGGTAATCCTTATTTCATAGATCTGGATATGCTTGTGGATGAGGGACTTATTGAAAAGTCCGCTGTGGACAGCATAGACTGGGGACAGCTTGAGTACGATATTGACTACAGTAAGATGTATAATCACAGATTTGCGATTTTGCGAAAGGCATTTTTTAAGTCAAAGGAGATGCAAACTGAAGAATATCATAAGTTCATAGAGGATAATAAGATATGGCTTGATGATTATTCACTTTTTATGGCTTGTAAAGATTATTTCGGACAGCGTGAATGGCTTAAGTGGGATGATGACATAAAGATGCGTAAACCGGAAGCTGTGAAGTACTACAAAGCACTTCTTAAAGAAAAGATTGAGTTTTGGCAGTATGTTCAGTACAAGTTCTTTAGGCAGTGGAAAGACCTCAAAGAGTATGCTAATTCCAATGGTATCAGGATAATTGGAGATATACCGATATATGTGGCAATGGATAGTTCAGATGTATGGGCAGATCCGGAATATTACCAGCTTGATGATGATTTGAATCCTATTGATGTGGCAGGTTGTCCTCCGGATGCATTTTATGAATTCGGTCAGAAGTGGGGGAATCCTCTTTACGACTGGGATGAGATGGAGAAAACGGACTTCTCATGGTGGAAGAGAAGAGTGGAGGCGGCAGCAGATTTATATGATGTCATAAGGATTGATCATTTTACCGGTATTGCTAAATACTATGCTATACCCGCAGACGGAATGCCTGTTGATGGAGAATACAGGACAGGCCCAGGTGAAAAGCTTATAGAAGTTATAAATGATGCAGCAGGTGGTGCAAAGATTATTGCAGAAGATCTTGGAATAACAACACCTGAAGCAAAAAATCTTCTTGTAAAAAGCGGTTATCCGGGAATGAAGGTGTTGGAGTATGCATTTGACAGCAGGATATCAAATGGATTTCTTCCACATACATACAATCAAAACTGTGTGGTATACAGTGGAACACATGATAATGAGACGCTGCTTGGATTTTTCAATTCATTATCGGAAGAAAGTCTTCAGTATCTTATGGACTATACCAGTTCTAAGGATACATTGGAGCTTGCAAAAAATGTCATAACACTTGCGTATGAAAGCGCGGCTGATACTGTTATCATTCAGATGCAGGACATACTCATGAAGGACAATAAGGCTAGGATGAACCTTCCATCAACCATAGGAAGAAACTGGAGATGGAGATTAAAGAAGGATGAATTTAATGACGGAGTCGTGGAAGGACTTCGTAAGCTTACGGATGTGTATGGCAGAACTAACAATTTGGTAGTTAATTAAACTAGATATAAATCAAGATAAAATGGAGGTAGAAATGGTAGAAGAAGTAATGAAAAAAAGCTATAACAAGAGCTTAAAGGACTGCAGCAATGAGGAGATTTATTTTGGCCTGCTTAAAATGACAAAAGAAATGGCAGCAGACAAGGTAAGCAACGAAGGAAAGAAGAAGGTATATTATGTATCTGCTGAATTCCTTATCGGTAAGTTATTATCAAATAACCTTATAAATCTCGGCGTATTTGCTGACGTTAAGAAAGAGCTTGAAGAAGCAGGTAAGGATATTACTGAAATTGAAGAGATTGAAAATGAGCCATCACTTGGTAATGGTGGTCTTGGACGTCTTGCAGCTTGCTTCCTTGATTCTATCGCAACACTTGGTATCAATGGTGACGGTATCGGAATCAATTATCATCTTGGTCTTTTCCAGCAGGTATTCGAAGACAGAAAGCAGAAAGAATATCCAAATCCATGGATAACAGAAGAAAGCTGGCTTACAAAGAGAGATAAGAAGTACAAGGTAGATTTCAGATATCATACAGTTGAGGCTTCTTTATATGATATAGCTGTTACAGGTTATGAGAACAGAACTAATCAGCTTCATCTTTTCGATATTGATTCTGTAGATGAGAAGATCGTAAAAGACGGTATAGCATTTGATAAAGATGACATCGAGAAGAACCTTACACTTTTCTTATATCCTGATGATAGTGATGAGAAAGGTCAGATCCTTCGTATATATCAGCAGTACTTCATGGTATCTGCAGGTGCACAGCTTATACTTGATGAATGTATGGCAAAGGGAAGTAATCTTCATGACCTTGCTGATTATGCAGCTATCCAGATCAATGATACACATCCTACAATGATCATTCCAGAGCTTATTCGTCTTCTTATGGAGCATGGTATCTGCATTAAGGAAGCTATGGAAATCGTAAGCAATGTTTGTGCATACACAAACCATACAATTCTTGCAGAAGCTCTTGAAAAATGGCCAATCAGATTCCTTGAGCAGGTTGTTCCACAGCTTATGCCAATAATCTACGCACTTGACAATGAAGTTCGTGCAAAATATGATGACAAGTCAGTTTATATCATTGATGATGAGCAGAGAGTACATATGGCACATATTGATATGCATTACGGACACAGCATCAATGGTGTTGCATATCTTCATACGGAAATTCTTAAGAATAGTGAGCTTAATAACTTCTACAAGATTTATCCTGAGAAGTTCAACAATAAGACTAATGGTATAACATTCAGAAGATGGCTCATGCATTGTAACGAAGAGCTTACAGCATTAATCGAAGAGCTTATCGGAAGCGATTTCAAGAAAGATGCTGACAAGCTTGAAGACCTTGGTAAATTTATTAATGATGATGCAGTTCTTGATAAAGTTCTTAATATCAAGCAGCAGAAGAAGACAGAACTTGCAGCTTACATTAAGAAGACAGAAGGTATTGAATTAGACGATAAGTCTATTTACGATATCCAGGTTAAGAGACTTCATGAGTACAAGAGACAGCAGTTAAATGCTTTATATATTATCCACAAGTATCTTGAGATAAAGAGAGGCAACAAGCCATCAACACCTATTACATTTATATTTGGTGCAAAGGCTGCTCCTGCTTACACAATTGCAAAGGATATCATCCACCTTATCCTCTGTCTCCAGGAAATCATCGACAATGATCCTGAAGTAAGCCCATACATCAAGGTTGTTATGGTTGAAAACTACAATGTAAGCAAGGCTGCTAAACTTATCCCAGCATGTGATATCTCAGAGCAGATTTCTCTTGCATCTAAGGAAGCAAGTGGTACAGGTAACATGAAGTTCATGCTTAATGGTGCTATTACACTTGGAACAAAGGATGGTGCTAACGTTGAGATTGGTGATCTTGTTGGCGAAGATAACATCTACACATTTGGTGATGACAGTGACACTGTAATCAAGAGATATGAAGATGGAAGTTACGTATCAAAGGATTACTACGAGAAGGATTCTAAGATTAAAGAGGCAGTAGACTTCATCGTATCTGATGAGGTGCTTAAAGTTGGTGATAAGGAACAGCTTACAAGACTTTACAACGAACTTCTCAATAAAGACTGGTTCATGACATTCCCTGACTTTGAAGATTACATTGAAGTTAAAGAAAGAGCATTCAAGGATTATGAAGATCGTAAGAACTGGGCTAAGAAGATGCTTGTTAATATAAGCAAGGCAGGATTCTTCTCATCAGACAGAACTATCGCAGAGTACGATAAAGATATCTGGAAGACATTATAATTTTTATTTATAACGTTTGCCTATCAAAAGACTTTTGATGTGACAGTATAGAACTAAATAAAATTATACCTTAAAGGCGTGGTATAGAATGATAATCATCATTCTATACCACGTTTTGACGTTTTTGACATATTAGGGTAGAATATATCATTATGAAAGTTTATCAGAATCAGTGGGGGAAAGTATGATTAGGATATTGATCGTTGATGATGAAAAAATCGAACGTAATGGAATAAAGTTTCTTCTTAAGCAGATGAATCTGGAGCTAGAAATATTTGAGGCTGTAAATGGTCTTAAGGCATTAGATGTTTTGAAAGAAGAAAAAATAGATATATTACTTACAGATATAAAGATGCCATTTATGGACGGAATTGAACTTATACAGGAAGTAGTAAAAAGCTGGACAGATATAAAGATTATTATATTTAGCGGGTATGGTGAGTTTGAATACGCAAGGATGGCAATGAAGTCAGGGGTAAGTAATTACATACTTAAGCCGGTAGATCCACAGGAATTTTTTACTTCAATGGAAAAAACCCTTAAAGAGATAGAGGATGAAAAGCTTGGACAGGAATTAAAAGAGAAAGAGAAAACGTATTTAAAAGAACATGCACTTCTTTCTCTTGTTATGGGTGTACCGGGTAATGATATTGAAGATGAAGCAGAAAGCTTTGTAGATAAAGAGGAATTTAAGAACTATCATTATATGATGCTGATAGAATTCTGCAGGGATTTCTTTGGTGTAAAGGCAGCAGATTTTACGGAAGTTTTAAACAGAACCATAGACATTGATTATCAGTATCTTAATATAAGCCAACAGCAGTGTGTTCTTCTTTTTAATGAAGAAGATATTGACAGGAGGAGACTTGCCGGAGATATTATCAACAGGATAAATAATACATACAAAGAAAAATGTTATATATCCGTAAGTGAATATTTTGATGATAAAACGCCTCTTGCAAAGGTATATGAAGTTCTGGAAGGTCTTATGGAAAACCGTTTTTATGTGCTTGAGGATAAGATATTTTTACAGAATGATAAAAGTGAAGACAATGATTTTGATGAGCTTGAAGATGATAAGCTTATGAAAAAGATTAAGCAGGATATCAAACTTAAGGATATGTTTGGTCTTAGACAGCATTTTGACCAGTTATGTAAAAAATATCAGAGTAAGAAAAACTTTTCGCAGGTGTATGTTAAATTTATATTTTCCAATCTGCTTAAAGATATATATGAAATACTTCCTGAGAATGAAAGTAAACAGCTTAATGGCGAGATAAGTAAGTTATACAAGGCTACGGAGTTTACGACGGTAATTGAGATACTGCAGCATGGTATCGAGAAAATGGAAGAGAATTTTACAGTCAATCCGCAGACAGCACATAAAGAAATAGAAACGGTTAAACAGTATATATATGCCAATTACAATAAGGAAATCAGTGTGGAAATGCTTGCTGAGAAGGTATATATGGCACCAAGTTATCTGAGCCACATTTTTAAGAAAGAGACGGGTCAGAATCTGAGTAAATTCATTAAGTCGCTTCGTATGGAGAAAGCGAAGGAAATGCTTGAAGAGTCGCACAATAAAATAGTAAATATCAGCTATGCAGTAGGATATCCCAACGTATCATACTTTTGTCAGAGTTTTAGAGAATACTTTGGCGTAAGTCCTCAGCAGTACAGAAAACAAGGAGAAACTAATGACTAAACGTTTTAAGGATATTAAACTGCGCAATAAAATCATGATCATTTATATATGTATAGGTACTATTCCACTACTTTTGCTGGGAGCATATACATACAGGCAGGAATGGAAAGCAAGGGTTGACAGGGAACACGCTGATATGGAAGTTTCTTTGTCAAAAGCTGTATCACAGTTTGACTCTAAGATGATGACATATGATAAAATTCTGGAGTATACTGCAAGCAATATAAATAGAAACAACTCTCTTACATCCTCAGAGTTATCGTCGTTTTGTAATGATGATAAGGTTATAAAACAGCTTACGGTATATATTGATGGTATAGATAAAAAGCAGGGAGAAAATATTGCTCCGTTAAGTTTTATGAAGAAAGAGACAGGTATTGCTCCGTCTGCAGTAACAGATGATGTCTGCCGCATAATTGACAACAAATCAGGCGCGTTGTGTCTGTTAAAAAAAGTACCTTTTATGAAGGAAAATGAAAGAGAAGGCATATTATGTCTTAAGTTAGACTATAAAGAAATATTTAGTTCTTTCAAAGGTATGTCTCAGTATAGTTATGGGATATATGTGATGGACAAAGACAGTAAAGCTGTATTCAGTTCAGTGAGTAATAATGGTAATGATAGGGAAATAAAGCTTTCTGCAGAGAGCGTTATAAATGAGAAAGAAAATGCAGATAATGGTAAAAAATCAAAATACATAGTCGTGCCAGAAAAAACATGTGTAGATAACTGGAATGTATATATGTATAAAAGCAGCAGTATAGCAGGATTTAGTGTGAAGTATCTTGTCGTTTTATTCAGTGGCATGTTTATTTTCTGTATGATTACATGTCTCATCGCTTCAAAGGCATTTTCAAGGTTTGTTGTAAAAGACATAGAGGGACTTAAAGATAATATGCTTTCTGTCGAAAATGGCAATCTGGAGCTTATGGTAGAGAGCGATGCAAAAGATGAAGTAGGAAGCCTTGTAAGAAGTTTTGGAAGTATGCTTTCTGAGCTCAAACGTCTTATCCATGAAGTGTACGAAAGTAAACTTACGCAGAGAAAGTACGAAATGAAAGCGCTTCAGGCTCAGATAAATCCCCATTTTTTATATAATTCACTTTCACTTATCAACTGGAAAGCACTTGAAGCGGGACAGAAGGATATAAGTAAGCTTACATTGTCTTTGTCAACATTTTACAGAACATCTCTTAACAGAGGCAGAAATACGCTGACTATCGAGAAAGAGATAGAAAATATGAAGTCATATCTTGAGATTCAGAAGTATATGCATGATGATGAGTTCGACGTTATTATGGATATAGATGATGACATTCTTCAATATTATACTCTTAATCTTGTACTGCAGCCGCTTGTGGAGAACTCCATAGAGCATGGAATTTCTCTTAAAGAGGACGGCAGGGGTTACATTAAGATAATAGGAAGAAAAGATGAAAGTAAAGAATGCATTTATCTTATTGTAGAGGATAATGGTGTCGGCATAGAACCTGAACTTCTTGAGTCCATCCTTGAGTTTAAGACAAGGGGATACGGTGTACGAAATGTGAACCAGAGGATAAAATTATATTATGGTGAGGAGTACAGCCTTAATATAGAGAGCAGTCTGGGAGAAGGAACAAAGTGTACCATATGTATACCTATGAAAAAAGAAGATGAGGAAAGTGATTAGGAATAATTAAACTTTGCATGCCATATATTTTATAAAAAGCTGAACTGTTACTAAAAAGAAGCAGGTCTTTCATATTAATGAAAAAAGCCCTGCTTCTTTTTGCTATTAAATTGGTTAGATAATTAATATGTGTTTTTACATCAGACATGCCAGGAGATTATCATTAGTAGGAAGATAAATCTCAGGCATCTCATGATCTAATGTTCCAAATGTAGATTTAAGAAAGATATTACATACTTTATCATGTGTTTCTGTAGTGTATTTAAAAGAAAAAATTCTTGCAATTCGGTTAAAGAAAGTAGGAGAAATTGAATATCCCCAATCAGGAGAATCATTTTTGTTGAGAAGTTGAGGTGTTATACTTAACTCCCTGCCTGTTACAGTATTGTATGCCGAAAGCTTTATGTAGTTTGTTTCTTCATCGACAAAACAGCGAAGTTCACATAATTCTTCTATATTGTCCCTAAAGTTAAGAGTAGATAAAAGAGAAGCGTCAACATTGACAAATGGATCAAAAAGATCCATGATTATACTTCTGCTGTTACTTGTAATAAGTGCTATAAGCTTATCTATACTTTCCTGACTCATAACGTCGCTGTCGACAGAATTCTTCTTTTCTAACAGAAATTCAACTAATGCATCTATTTCCTTCTGGTTTAATAAAGAATAACTTGGGTTTAGTGTATCTTTCATAGTAAATACCTCCGGTTAGCAGTTTTTAAGTAATTAAATCTAATGTATACGTCTGCTTTTAATTATACATATAACATGGGTATCTTTCAAGATACCATAATGAATAAATATTCAAAAATCAATAAAAATATTAATAAACTTTTTGGTGATATTATATTAATTTTGGAGGCAGGTATGAAAAAAGATGAGGTAAAGTGTATAGATGATATAAAGAAGCTGAAAAAGGAAGAACAGGCGAAGTGGGAGATGGCTGTTGAGCTTGGTCTTTTCGATAAGGTGGTAGAAAATGGGTGGAAATCACTTACTGCTCGTGAAAGTGGAAGGATTGGAGGTATGTTGTCGGCAAAAAGCAAGGAAAAATAGTTTAAATGACTGAATATACTTGCGAAAAGCTTTGAAATCTAGTAAAGTAATATGGATTACAGAGTTACAGTTCACACTATATTAGGAAATGTTAGGTGTAAACTATAACTTGAAGGTTGATTTCAGGGAGGAAATATTGATGAGAGAAGTTAATTTATATAATACATTATCAAAAAAGATTGAACCATTCCATCCTAATGAAGAAGGCAAGGTTAAGATGTATACATGTGGTCCTACCGTATATCATTATGCACATATAGGAAATCTGCGCAGTTACATTATGGAGGACATTCTTGAAAAATATCTCAGATACGCAGGATATAATGTTAAACGTGTTATGAATATAACTGATGTAGGTCACCTTACAAGTGATGCAGACAGCGGCGAAGATAAGATGCTTAAGGGTGCGAAGCGTGAGCACAAAACGGTTATGGAGATTGCTGAGTTTTATAAGAAGGCATTCTTTAGTGACTGCGATAAACTTAATATAAAGACGCCTGACGTAGTTGAGCCTGCTACAAACTGTATCTCTGAATTTATCCATATGATAGAAGTTCTTATTGAGAAGGGATATGCGTATATAGCCGGTGGAAATGTATATTTTGACACATCAAAGCTCAAAGAATATTATGTTCTTTCCAACCAGAATGAAGAAGAACTTCAGGTAGGTGTACGAGAAGACGTACAGGAAGATGTAAACAAGAAGAACAAGACTGACTTCGTACTCTGGTTTACTAAGTCAAAGTTTGATTCACAGGAGCTTAAATGGGAAAGTCCATGGGGTGTGGGATATCCGGGATGGCATATCGAGTGTTCATGTATAAGTATCAAACATCTTGGAGAGAAGCTTGATATTCACTGTGGCGGTGTTGACAATATTTTCCCACATCATACGAATGAAATAGCACAGAGTGAATCATATCTTGGTCATAAATGGTGTAATTACTGGTTCCATGTACAGCATCTTAATGATAAGTCAGGCAAGATGAGTAAATCAAAGGGTGAATTTCTTACAGTGTCTCTTCTTGAAGAAAAAGGATATAACCCTCTTGTATACAGAATGTTTTGTCTTCAGTCACATTACCGCAAACCTCTCCTTTTCAGTTATGAGGTCATGGATAATGTAAAGATTGCTTATGATAAGCTTAAAAAGCGTATAAGTTCTCTTGGAAAAGACGGAGAAATGGAAGAAGAAAAAATAGCAGAATACCAGGATAAGTTTGCAGAAGCTATGGGCAATGATCTTAATACATCACAGGCTCTTACAGTTCTTTATGATGTCCTTAAAGCCGACATGAACGATGCAAGCAAGAGATTTCTTGTGGCTGATTTTGATAAGGTCCTCTCTCTTGGTCTTCTTGATGAAGAAAGCAGTGAGGAAAATGAAATCGATGCTGAACTTAAGGATATGATAGAGAGCAAGATTGCAGAAAGAAAAGCAGCCAAAAAGGAAAAGGACTTTGCCAAGGCTGATGCAATAAGACAGGAGCTTCTTGATAAAGGAATTGAGATAAAGGATACGAGAGAGGGAACTGTCTGGAACCTGATAAAGTAAAAAATTATAACGTAAAATAAATATTAATTTGAGATAAGGATGTGGCTGAAATGCATTGTAAATGTGTTTTAGCTGCATTTTTTGTTTTATGAATTAAGGAAATATTAGAGGAGAACTGTATATTTAATTGGTTACTGTACACATCTACGGTGCTACAGTAACTTTAATTGTAACTTGTGCATAGATGTATAAGGCTTTTGTTGACTTTTGTCGTCAAAATGGTACAATAAAATATGTGATGCTGCATATAACAAAACAGAAGTAATAGATATGTTTTGTAGGGGGAAGCAGTAAAAAATAAATAAGAAAGGGGAACCGGAATGAGTGGAGCAACATTTCGTGGGGGTGTACATCCTTACGAGGGAAAAGATTTGTCCAAAGACCTGCCTATAAAAGAGGTAATGCCAAAAGGTGATATGGTATTTCCAATGTCACAGCATATTGGTGCACCGGCTACACCTATTGTAGCAAAAGGTGATAAGGTACTTGTAGGACAGAAAATTGGCGAAGCCAGTGGATTTATTTCTGCAAATATCTGCAGTTCAGTTTCAGGTACAGTTAAAGCTGTTGAGCCAAGAATGCTTTTGAACGGTTCGACTGCAACATGTGTTGTCATCGACAACGACGGCGAATACAAAGGAATAGAGGGACTTGGTGAAGACAGAGATTATACAAGTCTTTCTAATGATGAGATTCGCGATATCGTTAAAGAAGCAGGTATCGTTGGTATGGGAGGTGCAGGATTCCCAACTAATGTTAAACTTACACCAAAGGAGCCTGATAAGATTGACTATATTCTTGTCAATGGTGCTGAGTGTGAACCATATCTGACATCAGATTATCGTCAGATGTTAGAGTGTCCTGATGAAATAGTAGGAGGACTTAAGGTTATACTTAAGCTTTTTGACAAAGCAAAAGGACTTATCTGTATCGAAGATAATAAGCCAGATGCAATAGCCAAAATGGAAGAGGCTGTTAAAGGTGAAGACCGCATAGAAGTTAAGGTGTTAAAGACGAAGTATCCACAGGGTGGTGAGCGTACTCTTATTTCGGCAGCGACCGGAAGAAAGATTTATTCTGCCAAGCTTCCGGCTGATGCAGGATGTATCGTTGACAATATTTCAACAGTTATCGCTATATATAGGGCAGTATGTAAGCAAACACCGCTTATTACAAGAGTAATGACTCTTACAGGTGATGCATTTAATACACCGATTAATGTAAACGTAAGACTTGGATGTAATCACGCTGATCTTGTAGAAGAGGGTGACGGATTCAAGCAGGAGCCTGCTAAGATTATTTCAGGCGGACCTATGATGGGATTTGCCATGTTTGATCTTAATGTACCTGTTACAAAGACATCATCATCAATTCTTGCACTTACTAAGGATCAGGTCGCTGAGACAGAACCTTCTCCTTGTATCAGATGCGGACGTTGTGTTTCAGCATGTCCGGGCAATCTTGTACCACAGAAGATGGCTCAGGCAGCTATGAACAATAATTATGATGAGTTTGTTAAATTAAATGGTATGGAATGTTATGAATGTGGAAGCTGTACATTTGTATGTCCAGCCAAGAGACCGCTTACACAGACATTTAAGCAGGCACGTCAGTACGTGGCAGCACAGAGAAGGAAAAGATAGGAGGGATAGAAGTGAGTAATCTATTAAATATATCATCATCTCCACATGTGCGTGATAAATCGTCAACAAAGAGTATTATGTGGGATGTATTTCTCGCACTTATGCCTGCTACCATCTTTGGAATATATAATTTTGGTTATAAGGCAGCAGTTCTTATTGTAGCATGTATAGCTACATGTGTACTTTCAGAGTACATCTGGCAGAAGGCGATGAAACAGCCACTTACGGTAAGCGACGGAAGTGCAGCTCTTACAGGTCTTTTACTTGCATTAAACCTGTCAGCTACTTTCCCTGTATGGATGGCTATTATTGGAAGTGTTTTTGCCATAATAATTGTAAAGCAGTTATTCGGAGGTCTTGGTCAGAACTTCATGAACCCTGCACTTGGAGCAAGATGTTTCCTTATGATTTCATTTGCAGGAAAGATGACATCATTTACATATGATGGAATAACAGGAGCTACACCACTTGCAATCATCAAGAATGGTGACAAGGCTCAGGGTATAGCAGATATTCTTGCGTCAGGAGATGGAACTACACAGGCTGCAACAAGCGTTCTTAAAATGTTCTTAGGAACAATAGGCGGAACAATAGGTGAGACATCTGTAATAGCAATTCTTATCGGTGCCGCTTATCTTCTTATCCGTAAGGTCATAACATGGAGAATACCTGTATGCTACATAGGTGTATTTTCTATATTTGTTCTTCTCTTTGGAGGACGTGGATTTGATATTACATATCTTGCAGCAGAACTTTGTGGTGGTGGTCTTATGTTAGGTGCCTTCTTTATGGCAACCGACTATGTAACAAGCCCTATTACACCGAAAGGTCAGATTGTATTTGGTATTCTTCTCGGTATTCTTACAGGTATATTCCGTGTATTTGGCGCATCAGCAGAAGGTGTATCATATGCAATCATTATCTGTAACCTTTTAGTACCTCTTATCGAGAAGATTACAATTCCTGTTCCGTTTGGAAAGGAGGGAATCAAAGATGGAAAATAAATCAGGCAGTACCCTTATTCATGATGCGATAGCATTATTTATAATCACTTTGGTTGCCGGTGTTTTACTTGGTGCAGTTTATACTATTACAAAAGATCCTATTGAAAAAGCTGATGAGAAAACTACCAACGAAGCTTATGCGGCAGTTTATAAAGATGCAGAATTTAATGCAGATGATGCTCTTACAAAATCACTTGAGAGCTTTCAAAAGGATTTAACAGCCGGCAAGGCAGATGATGAGAATTTTTCTTATACTGATGTAGAACTTATTGAGGCACGTACTGCAAAGACATCTGATGGCAATGGTTACGTTTTAAAGGCAGCAGCAAAAGGCTATGGCGGCAACGTAATTATTGCACTGGGTATCTCAGGCGAAGGAAAAGTGCTTGGAATACAGATTCTTGATGCCAGCAATGAGACACCGGGACTTGGTCAGAACAGTACTAAAGAGGAATGGAACAAGCAGTATATCGGTGCTTCATCTGATAAGCCTCTTAATGTAGTTAAAGATGGAAGTGGAAGTACTGATAATGGTACTATCAATGCTATATCAGGTGCAACTATTACAAGTAAAGCAGTAACAAGGGCTGTCAATGCTTCACTTAAATTTGTCGGAAGCATGGCTGCTGATGGTTCAACTGCCAATTAAGGAGGGGAAGAAATGAATTCTTGTACAGAACGTTTAAAAAACGGTATAATTACCGAAAATCCTACCTTCGTTATGATGCTTGGTATGTGTCCTACCCTTGCTGTAACATCATCAGCAATAAATGGTCTTGGAATGGGTCTGACTACAACAGCAGTACTTATTCTTTCAAACGCATTCATATCATTACTTCGTAAGGTTATACCGGATAAAGTACGTATTCCGGCATTTATAGTAATTGTTGCGTCATTCGTAACAATTATCCAGTTATTACTGCAGGCATATTTACCCGCACTAAACAGTGCTCTTGGTGTATATATTCCTCTTATCGTTGTTAACTGTATCATCCTCGGAAGAGCAGAGGCTTATGCATCTAAAAATCCTGTCCTCCCATCAATATTTGATGGTATAGGTATGGGACTTGGTTTCACGGTAGGACTTACACTTATCGGTATATTCCGTGAAATACTTGGAAGCGGTGCAATATTTGGACAGCAGTTCATACCTGATGATTACCACATCACATTCTTTGTACTTGCACCGGGAGCTTTCCTTGTACTTTCATTCCTTACAGCTCTTCAGAATAAGCTTAAGATGCCATCTGCAACAAATGTTGATACAGGCAATTCTGATATGTCATGTGGTGGAAACTGTGCAAAGTGTACAGGTGCATCCTGTGTAGCCAATAAAGGAATAATCGAGGCAGAGCGTGTTGCACAGAAGGCAGCAAAGGCACAGGCAGCAAAAGAAGCTGCAGCTAAAGCAAAAGCAGCAAAAGAGGCGAAGGCAAAAGCTGAAGCAGGCAAAAAGGAGGATTGATTTAAGTGAATTTATTTGTGATTATGATTTCATCCATGTTGGTGAGTAACGTTGTACTTAGTCAGTTCCTCGGTATCTGTCCATTCCTTGGTGTATCAAAAAAGGTTGAGACAGCTGCTGGTATGGGTGCAGCAGTTACGTTCGTTATTACGATAGCATCAGCAATAACATACCCAATTTATTATTTTATACTTGAACCACTTGGTATCGCATACCTTGAGACAATAGCGTTTATTCTTATAATCGCTGCACTTGTACAGTTCGTTGAGATGGTACTTAAGAAGTTTATGCCACCTCTTTATGAGGCACTTGGCGTTTATCTTCCTCTTATAACTACTAACTGTGCGGTTCTTGGTGTTGCACTTAACAATATTACTAATGGATGCACATTTATAGAAAGTGTTGTAACAGGTCTTTTCACAGCACTTGGTTTCCTTGTAGCTATAGTTATACTTGCAAGTATACGTGAGAGAATAGAGTACAATAATATTCCTGAGTCATTTAAGGGAACACCTATTGTCCTTGTTACAGCAAGTCTTATGGCAATCGCATTCTGTGGATTTGCAGGATTAGTATAGAAAGGAGGAGATAAAGATGTTGGAAAGCGTATTATTGGTTTCTGCCGCAAAAGGTGTAATAGTGGCAGCAGCAGTTATTGGCGTAACAGGTCTTCTCATCGGACTCCTTCTTGGATTTGCGGCAAAGGCATTTGCTGTACCCGTTGATGAGAAAGAGATTGCCGTAAGAGAATTTCTTCCGGGCAACAACTGTGGCGGATGTGGTTATGCAGGATGTGATGCACTTGCAAAGGCTATCGCAGCAGGTGAAGCTCCTGTAAATGCATGTCCTGTCGGTGGTGCCGCCGTTGCAGATAAAATCGGTGGAGTCATGGGTGTCGAAAGCGGAGATTCCGTAAAGATGGTCGCATTCGTTAAGTGTGCAGGAACATGTGATAAAGCCGGTATAAAGGCTAATTATTATGGCATAGCAGACTGTAAGAGAGCGGCAGCAATACCGGGACGCGGAGACAAAGCGTGTTCATTCGGCTGTCTTGGATTCGGTTCATGTGTTGCAGCATGCCAGTTTGATGCCATTCATGTAGAAAATGGTATCGCAGTTGTCAATAAAGAAAAATGTGTAGCCTGCGGTAAGTGTATCGAGGAATGTCCAAACGGACTTATCGAGCTTGTACCATATGAAGCAAAATATGCCGTATCATGTTCTAATAAGGATAAAGGACCTAAGGTTATGGCTGTCTGTGATACAGGATGTATCGGATGTGGTCTTTGTGCTAAGCAGTGTGAGGCAGGAGCTATAACAGTTGAGAACAATATCGCACACATAGACCAGAGTAAGTGTACAGGTTGTGGAAAATGTGCAGAGAAGTGTCCTAAGAAGGTCATAATGGCTCATTAGAATGATGCATAAACATAATATAATAACATATTAAGTGTGTTACAAATAAGAAGTGGCATTGCAGTTTATCATGCAGTGTCACTTTTTGTTATATAGTGAGGCTGATTTATATCAGTCCGGTATATAGAATGGAAGGCTGAATGGTTACGTTTTAAACATGAATCTTTTTTTCTTTCTTGAGAAATTATGTGGTATAAGTTATAATAAACAGGACTGTTACTATCCCAATGGTTTTAGAAAGTGGGTAGTTAATTTATTGGTATCAAACTGTCATATTATAAGAGGTATGGAAAAATGAGTGAAAATGGAGGATGCAATACATGTGGATTGCTGATAATTGGAAAGATTATGAAGTTATAGATACATCAGAGGGAGAAAAACTTGAGAGATGGGGAGAATATATCCTGGTTCGTCCTGATCCACAGGTTATCTGGGATACTCCGAAGAAAGACAAGAGATGGAAAAAACATAATGGTCATTATCACCGCAGCAGTAAGGGTGGCGGTGAATGGGAGTTCTTTGATCTCCCTAATACATGGCAGATAGGATATAAAGATCTTAAATTTAATCTTCAGCCATTTAAATTTAAGCATACAGGACTTTTTCCTGAGCAGGCAGTTAACTGGGAATGGTTTGGGGATAAGATAAGAAAAGCAGGCAGACCTGTAAAGGTGCTTAATCTTTTTGCATATACGGGAGGTGCAACGCTGGCGGCGGCAGCAGCGGGAGCAAGTGTAACACATGTTGATGCATCTAAAGGTATGGTTACATGGGCAAAGGAAAATGCAGAGCTTTCTGGTTTAAAAGATGCACCTATAAGATGGCTTGTTGATGACTGCGTTAAATTCGTTGAGCGTGAGATAAGGCGCGGTAATCATTATGACGGAATAATAATGGATCCTCCATCATACGGAAGAGGTCCTAAGGGTGAGATATGGAAGATAGAAGAAAAAGTATATCCTCTTATAAAACTCTGTACACAGATTTTGACGGATGAACCGTTGTTTTTCCTTATTAATTCATATACCACAGGGCTGCAGCCGGCAGTTCTTTCCTATATGTTAAATACAGAAATTGTAAGTAAGTTTGGTGGTAGTGTGGATGCGCAGGAAATAGGACTTCCTGTGTCATGCAATGGTCTTGTGCTTCCATGTGGCGCATCAGGCCGGTGGAATTTGTCATAAGGAGGGACCCGCCGAAGGTGGGAGGATTCCTTATGACCTGCGCAGACGCCAGCAAACGAAGTTTGCATAAAATGCGTCTGCTACCAAAATAAGGGGGGACCCATCGAAGATGGGAGGATTCCTTGTGACCTGTTCATTGTAAAATGCGTCTTCTACCAAAAGAAGGGGGGAGGATATATGCAGTTATTTATATATTTAATTGGAGTAATTCTTTTTGTAAGTGGTTTTTATTTTATTAAGAAGAGTGATAACGTATGGAATGGAGTATGTCATATATTTGTTTCTATTGTGTTTTTGATGCTTACCCAGAGTCTTTTGTGTATCGCCAATGATATGCTGAAAATTCCACTAAGAGCATGGCAGTATGCCATACCAGAGATTGCAGTGGGTGTATACTGGTGGTATATGATTATATTTAAGAAAAAAATCCAGAAGTACGAATATCACATACTTGATGTAGTTGTAGTGGTTGTTATGGCTGCAATAACTGTGATATGGGGAATTCATCAGTTCGGACCAGGACTTGAGAACTTCAACTACAGAACTATGGACGCAGGCAATCATCTTTATTTTACAAGGCAGCTTATTAAAGGTGAACCGGAGACATTTATGCATTTTGCAGCAGTGAATACAGGTGTATGGATAAGCGCATTCAGGGGAATCATCCCAGTATTTTATGAGTATAAGATATACATAATATTTGATTTATTTGTTTTATTCCTCAATGGAGTAATGATGTTAACATGTCTTCGTAAATATATGACCAATACATTTACAAAGATTGTGGGAGCTGTATTTTCTATATTTTATATGTGTGGTCATCCGCTTAGCTCTGTTGTGTTTGGAACAGCTTACTTTAGTACGGGTATGATGCTTGTACTTGTAATAGTATATTTTACGGGAATTGTATTAAATAGAGAAGTAAATAAGGAGTGGTCAGAGGCTCTTATAGCATTTTCAGTTCTTGGTCTTGCCTATTCATATTTCCTTTTTATACCACCTGTAATCGGAGGAACATTTATATACCTTTTCTATGAAAATAAAGTCAGAAAAAATCAGGTGACACATAAGCTTATAAGAAATTCAGTGATAGTATGGAGTATTCTTTTTATTCTTGGAGTATTCTATTTATATGAATTTTATGTGGCAAAGAATGCTGTTATATTCAATAGTCTTTTTTATGAGGGATGTATGTATGGACATCCATATGGGGATTTCCTATTCTTTGTGCCATTCTTAATATTATTGGCAGTAAGTGACATTAAGAGTAAAAAAATAGGATTTGAAGAGTTTTTATTCACTATGGTGTTTGGCATGCTTATAGTTCTGGCATTAGGAACAGTTACAAAAAGCGTATCATCATATTATTTCTATAAAATATATGCACCACTCTGGGGACTTGCCTTTATATGCACGATGAAGTACATTGCTTCTATGAAAAAAGAGCAGTACCAGTTCTGTACGGCAGTATTTGTACCATGGCTTCTCATGTTTGCATGTTTCATCGGCAGAGTAGAAAATAAAATATATGATAAAAATCACCGTTTTGGATTAGAGGCAGGATATGAAAATGTGTCTGAGTCTTTATTCCCGGTATATTCGGCTAACAGGCGCATTGTTCATGAGCTCGATGGCCTAAAGGATCTTAATAAACTGATGATGAAATCAGCTAAGTTTGCGGCAGACAGAGATATGTATGTGCCTTATGTTGGAAATGGAGTAGTGGAAGATCCAAAGACAAAAGTGTGCGAGATATTTGATATAAAATACTATTCACTGTCTAATCAGTATAGTGAATTAGGAGTTTATAGTCACGAAGGAACATTTTATATAGATAAGATAATCAGTGGGGAGAGAGATTATAAGTACATAATGGTTGTATATGATAAAGATGGAAAGGATGCGACAGAGGGGAAGATAGATAAGAAAAAAATCATATTTAAGAATAAGGCGGGGTATCTTGCAGAAATCAGATAAAGTGTTACAGTTCACGCCTAAACATTTCTTATATTAATAAAACCTGCCAGCAGTTGTCCTAAGGAGGGACCCACTAAAAGTGGGAAGATTCCTTACGACCTAAAACCGGCAGGTTTTATTAGTGTAAACTTTAACAATATGTTGACATAATATACGGCAGCACATAATATATATTATAGAAACTTAATAGGATTTAATATTGCTTAAAGCAGTATTGTCTTACACAACTGAAAGGAGTTACTAAAATGATCAGACTTAAGAGAGTTGTAGCGATTTGCATGGTATTGGCAGTATCACTAGTTTCTTTCCAGGTGATGCCTG
>JALERT010000076.1 GCA_022764445.1 Lachnospiraceae bacterium
TTAAAATATGAAGAAAATGTTAACAGTTCAGCCATATAAATAATAGATAGTATTCGAGCTTGCTCGGTATACTATCTATCATTTATATGGTAGAATAGCCTTTCATTCACGTAATGAATAAAACAAAAGCTGCAACACAGCGACTGACAGCAGTTCATAACTAAAGTATTTTTTTAATATAACAACTGCTGTCAGGTTTTATGAATGTAGTGAATGGAAGGCTGAACTGTTACAAAAAATGTTAATAATTTTGTCCACAAAGGATGACTTTGTTAACAAGTACCCTCCAGCTACCTATTGCACTATAAGTGCCATCTTGATAATCATTTATACTTGGTACAGGATTGAATTCCTTCGCGATAAGACCAACTGTAACTTACTCACACGTCTCTATAACCATAAGCTCATCCCCTGCCTTTACATCACCTGATGCAATAAGACAAACCTTCTGGTTATCTTCAAGCTCAGTAAATATCACAGGTGAGGCAAGTGATGGTGCATTGTCCCCAATGTAATCAAGGTCTGCTTCAAGAAGAATATCACCTTTTTTAACTTCATCTCCATCTTTAACAAATGTCTTAA
Source organism: Lachnospiraceae bacterium (assembly GCA_022764445.1). Classification (GTDB taxonomy): domain Bacteria; phylum Bacillota; class Clostridia; order Lachnospirales; family Lachnospiraceae; genus Butyribacter. Next base: position 583 of record JALERT010000076.1, read on the forward strand.
ATCCCTTTCCGTTAAGCTTAACTGTATCTATACCTATATGGATAAGCATCTCGAGTCCATCCTCTGTAGTAAATCCTATAGCATGCTTAGATGGGAATACAAAAGAAACCGTTCCGTCAGAAGGTGCGACAATTTTACCATCCTTTGGAGTAACAACAGCTCCGTCACCCATCATCTTTCCGGCAAATGCCTCATCAGGTGCAGTTTCTATAGGTGCTGCTGTCCCAGAAATAGGACTGTATATCACAGTACATTTTACAACTTTGTCTTTATCATTCAATAAAGTTTTTCCGTCCTTTTTCTTTTCCATATCATCTTGATTCAACTTATTATCTAAAATTGTATCGTTAGGCGAACTGCTGCCGGATGCATTGTTATCTGAGTATTCATCAGGTGCTTTTGCCAGATACTCTTCAAGGTCTGACTTGATTATATTAACCTTTGGTCCATAAATGACCTGAACACCATTTCCCTTTATAACTACTCCGGCAGCACCTGTTGACTTAAGAAGCGATTCACTTACTCGCTCTTTATCATTGACGGTTATCCTAAGTCTGGTAGCACAACAATCCACATCTGATATATTCTTCTTACCGCCAAGACCCTTAGTTATAATCTCGGACACTTCATCAGAGCCATTATCTGTGCCCTCTTTCTTTTCTGCTGACTTTTTCGCATTATAGTCATCACGTGTATAAAGCTTTGTCTCTCCGCTTCCTTCTTCACGTCCCGGAGTCTTTAAATCAAGCTTTCTTATAAGGAATGAGAATACAAAGTAGTATATAACTGTATAAATCAGACCGACAGGTATCAGCATAAGCCATCCCGTCTTTGAGTTACCCTGAAGTATTCCAAAGAGGAAGAAATCTATAAAGCCACCAGAAAATGTAAGACCGATAGTTATATTTAGTAAATGTGCGACCATGTATGCAAGACCAGTAAATACCGAGTGTACCACAAATAGGACAGGTGCTACAAATAAGAATGAAAATTCTAACGGCTCCGTAATTCCTGTGAGCATTGCAGTAAGCGATGAGGAAAGCAACAGTCCTCCGACTTCTTTTTTCTTCTCTGGTCTTGCTGCTCTGTACATGGCGTATGCTGCCCCCGGAAGACCGAATATCATGACGATAAATTCACCTGTAAAAAATCTTGTCGCTGATGAAGCAAAATGAATGGTTAAAGGATCTGCAAGCTGTGCAAAGAAAATATTCTGTGCTCCTTCTACGACATGCCCTGCTACATTCATTGTTCCGCCAACTGCTGTCTGCCAGAATGGAAGATAAAATACATGATGAAGTCCAAAAGGGATAAGCAGCCTCTTGATAAGGCCATATGCAAACGTTCCGATATATCCTGATGTCATGACAAAACTTCCTAGCGCATATATGCCCGTCTGTATCGGCTGCCACACGTAAAACATAAGTATTCCTACAAGGACATAAGTAATTGCACTTATTATTGGCACAAACCTTGTGCCTCCAAAGAATGATAAAGCCTGTGGAAGTTTAATATTGTAAAATCTATTGTGAAGTGCTGCTACTCCAAGACCGACTATTATACCACCAAATGCCCCCATCTGAAGTGAGGTAATTCCGAGTACTGATGTGGCTGCTCCATCCATCAGTGCATCCACGCCACCATTAATATCTATCATTGCACCAATTGCGGAATGCATTACAAGAAATGCGATAGCTGCTGCTAATGCCGCAACTTCTTTTTCCTTCTTCGCCATACCGATAGCTACACCGATTGCAAATATTAATGGGAGATTGTCAAATATGATACTTCCACACTTGTTCATAACAGTCAGTATGCTATACAAAAATGTACCCGGACCCATTATGTTCAATAAATGATAAGTTTCAAGTGTAGTGACATTCGTGAATGAACTGCCTATTCCAAGAAGCAGACCTGCTACCGGAAGAATTGCGATTGGAAGCATAAACGCCCGTCCAACCCTCTGTAATACGCTAAAGATTTTTTCCTTCATAAATTGCCTCCTAAATAAAGTGAAATGTTGCCTTATGGTTACTGTGAGAACCATAGGTGTGATCAATAACGCTTTATGTAAGGAGTGCATATCGGAAAATATTTTTAATAATTTAAAGAATAAAAAAGGCACCCACTTACACAAACTTTTATTGTCTGTATAGTTGATGCCTGCCAAACAGTAACACACTACGTTTTAACCGGATACAAGTTTACTATGTGATAAAAAAATTGTCAACAGAATGTAATTGAATTGTATTTAGTATATCAAATCTGCATTTTTTTATGCCTGTTATATACTAATAAACAGTAATCATATGTAACAGTTACAATTCTGTCGATATTTTTTTGTTTTTTGCCATATGATTTCATTTATGGTGGTGCCGAAGTATACTAGGTATGTGGGTTACGTATCAGTTCAGCCTTCCATACTCTGCATTAATAAAACCTGACAGCAGTTTTTATGAATTTTTTCTAAGAATATCAATCGTATGGGCGCACGCTCCAAGTAACTCCGGTCTTTCACAAGTAGCAAGATGATACTCAACAAATAATTCAAAAGTTTCTTCATCCATGTCATTAAGCACTGATCTTATATAATCAGCAGGACCATCCGCTGATATTATTTTAATTCTTTCAAGTCCAGCATCATCATTAAGCCTGCCTATATCTTCCAGCCTTACATAATCGTATAAATCCTCATCTTCTGATATGCAGTGAAAGTCATTTGTAAGCTTGCCGTTTTCTATGCACTCTTTTATATGATTCTGCTTAAAACAATAAGTAATAACGCTGTACTCATTCATAATATATGCAACAAGTATTATACCGCCCTTTTTAGTTACGCGTTTAGCTTCATTAAGAGCCTTAAGCTTATCATCATGATTATAAAGATGATACATGGGACCAAATACAAGCGTCATGTCAAAACTCTCATCATCGAGCTTCTTAAGATTCATCGCATTGCCCTGCATTGCCTTAACTGTACTTCCCTTTGACTTAAGTATACCAAGATTATACTTTACCAGCTCCACAGCAGTTACATCATATCCCTCATCTGCAAGCGCCACCGAATACCTTCCTGTGCCCGCACCTACGTCAAGTATCTTTGGATTGTCCATTTCCTTTAAATAGTCATGTATATACTTCATAGATGTTATATATTCCACCTGACCATGACGTCTTGTAAGTCTTTTGTCTTCATTAAATTTATTGTAATGTTTTTCAAGCTCTGTCAGTTTTTTCATTAAACCCCTTCCTTTATCATTTTAATACTTTAGAAGAACAAAGTAGACAAGTTCACTTCCGTATCGCAAACTTTCCTATAGAGTAAAAAAGCGGCGAAAGCCTAACTCGTATACTGCTTTCACCGTAGCTACAATAAGCTGATAACGGGATTTGAACCCGTGGCCTCCGCCTTACCAAGGCGACGCTCTACCTCCTGAGCCATATCAGCAATTTTACTATTATATTATATAATAAATGACGGTTTTTATCAAGGGATTTTTCATTTTATTCATTTAAATGGTAGGTGTGAACTGTAACCATTGGTGCACAGCAACTCAGCCTTTTGTTTTGTAACAATTCACACCCAACATTGTTTTTTATTTTATCTTTACCTTTTTACTAAGACCTTTCTTTATAAAAAGCTTTTTATATTCTTTTAATTTTGATTTAGGAACTTTGATAACGGTCCCTCTCTTTATTCCCTTGAATGCTTTTGCATCAAGAGTTTTTGTTGTCAGATATTTAGATTTAATTTCTATAACCTTAAGCTTTTCACATCCAGAAAATGCATTGGCTCCTATTTTTTTAATACCAGCCGGAAGAACTATCTTTGTTACCTTTTTATTATCTTTAAATGCATTTTTACTTATCTCAGTTACATTGTAATTCTTTCCACTAATTTTTACTTTGGATAGAACAATAACTGTTCCTTTTATATTCTTTTTCGCCGATTTAAAACAAACAGCCTTTTTATTAGATGATATAATTACATATGTAGAACCTTTTTTATCTTTAAAAACTGACTGATTACCTGACGAAGGTTTCGTACTTGGTGTTTCGCTTGGTGTTTCACTTGGCTTCGCACTTGGTGTTTCACTTGGTTTAGGAGTTTCCGTTGGTTTAATCACAGGGATGATCAAATCCTCATCTTTTACAGCTTGTGTAAGACCACTATCTAAAAACTTCTGTGAACAATTCAGACACACATAATATCCTTTTTGTCCTTCACTGTTTGTAGTGGCAGCTATTGGTTTTATATATCCGCCATATGCATGTCCGGTCGTAGGTATTACCTCTTTTACCGGACCACAATATTTACAATTACCTGTCATTAACCCTGACTGTTCACATGTAGCAGGAATAATAGATACATCTCCATCATAACAATGATTAACCTTAAACTTCTGTGTTATATAAACAGATGGTCTATGCGTAGCATAAATTGTAAGCGTAACCTCTCCTGTTCCTACAAATGTAAAGTATTTTCCATCTGTAGTCATCACACTTGTATCTGATGAACTTAATGATATTTCCGTATCATCTGCATTTTTGGGATAAATATCTTTCAATGATACGCTCATACTAGTTCCTTCCTTCATCTCTTCAGATACAGCACTTGATCCATTAATTCCTGTCCACCACCAAACTTTAAATCCATCCATAGTAGTCATGGCTTTTTTTTCATGACATATTGAACATTCTTTATATGCAATATTATTATCTGCTGTTGCATTTTGTACTTGATATTGGTGCATATGACCAGAAGCAAAAATTCCTTCCGGATATCTGGTAATCATATATGTAGATGCAGCCACTTCTTCTGATGACATAGTTCTTCCCCAATGAATACTGCTATTAAAATTCCCCTCACACAATTTAACATAATCTTCAAATACTTCTACAACTACCACACTATGAGTATTTCCATTTATTCGGAGTATGTCTCCCACATGTACATCTTTGATTGTAATATTTGTCACTTCTCTTGCAGGTAAATTGCCAAAAGCCTCGTCACTGCAGCGAAAAGCAAATCCGGCACAACCATATCCGCCAGTATAAATTCCACCTTTCCATTTATAATAGTTGTCATTGGTCCATTTCATTCCCTCAGGGAAACTACTTTGCAAAGACATTATTGCATTGTATGCTTCTTCCTCTGTTGGTACTTTTTCTGCTTTTACATTTTGTGCAAACATCATAAATGTAAACATCAAAAGAATACACAAAAAGCCCCGAATCACATTTCTTTTTTCTCTCTTCATTCTAATCTCCTTTCTGAGCAGCCTATTGCAAAAATCTTATCCTATTCATTATAACAACTAATCAATAGCCCTACAACTTATCCTTACAAAAATGTAAGCATCAATGTAAGGTTTATTCCTATACTGTAAGCTTAATCAATGGCTCGATATTCCTTCGATTGGTATACTTTAGCCATAAGTTAGAAAAACGATTGGAGGAGATTATTATGATGACAACACTTTTAAACAGTATTATGATAGGATTTTCAAACTTTCCATTTTTTGCAGTTCTATTAACTGCACCAATACTTTTAATCCAATTTATACATTATAAAAAAATTAATTTGGTAAGAATCGGTATATCATACGCATCTTTATTATATGCATTATGTTTTACATCACTTGTTTTCTTACCACTTCCAACATTAAGTGACGCTGCAAAATTAAGCACATATGATATACAGTTTATACCATTCCACTTTATAGCAGATATAATTAAAGAATCACCTTTTAGACTTAATGATATTCACACATACCTTCCTTCTCTCTTTAACAGAGCGATACTTCAGGTTATATTTAATGTGTTACTTGTTATACCATTTGGAATGTTTCTCAGATACTGTAGCCATATGAATACAAAAAAGATTGTTTTATTATCATTTGCTTTAAGCCTTTTCGTAGAGATAGCTCAGCTTACAGGTCTTTTCTTCGTATTTAACGGCTCATACCGTTTATGTGATGTAGATGATCTTATGGCAAATACACTTGGTGGTTTTATCGGATGTCAGATTGTAAACAGATTAGAAGGATTTATACCGGCAATCGATAGATTTGATATAGAATTAAAGCCTTCAAAATCTACAGTACCTCAGAAATTATCGGTAAGATGACTTTCCATTTGTTTCTGCAGTTTATTCTTTATCCTCTGAAGTGCATTATCAATAGACTTTGGAGCTTTGTCCATATAAACGGCAATCTCCTGATATGTCATCCCTTCAAGATAAAGTTCTAGTACCTGTGTCTCCATCTTGCTAAGATATGAAAAAAGATTTTTTTCGATACGAGACGCATTTTCTCTGTCAATTATGATTTCTTCGGGATTAAGCTGTTCTGTCCTAATCTCATTATCAATCATGAAATCACTTTCTGCAAATGTATCATCATCAGTAAATGCCGGCGCATATATTGAAATATATGAGTTTAACGGCTGATTTTTCATTCTGTTGGATTTTTTTATAGCAGTATAAACCTGTCTTGATATACAGAGATCCGCAAACGTTCTAAAGGAAGCATCCTTATCAGGAGAATAATCACATATTGCCTTGTAAAGACCAATCATTCCTTCCTGCATAAGATCATCTTTATCACCACCGATAAGAAATAATGATCTTACTTTCTGCCTGACAAGTCCTTTGTACTTCTCCATAAGATAAGTCATAGCTTCCTCATCCCTGCTTTGGGCATTTAAAATAATCTCATCTTCTGATAAATTTTCAAGATCTGTCTCCATCTCAAAACTCCCGTTCTGTATAAAATCTTTATTCCCGCCTCACTACTTACAACAAGAATCTACCCTTATTTTATCTTTTATTAATTCGCTGCCTTACTATTTCATATGATAATATTCCCATCGCTACTGATGCATTAAGAGAATCGATATCACCAAACATCGGTATACTTGCTACGAAGTCGCATTTTTCTTTTACAAGTCTGCTTACACCGTCACCTTCATTACCGATAACTACTCCGATTGGGCCTGTCAAATCAAGTGAATACATGCTTTCTCCGTCCATGTCACCACATACAAACCACATTCCTCTGTCCTTAAGTTCTTCCATTGTCTTTACAAGATTGGTTACTTTAGCTACAGGAGTATAATTGATTGCACCGGCTGATGCTTTAGCTACGGTAGCGGTAAGTCCTACTGCCCTGCGCTTAGGTATGACTACTCCATGCGCACCCGCCTGGTTGGCTGTCCTTATTATGGAACCGAGATTATGTGGATCTTCTATATTGTCAAGAAATATTATAAAAGGCGGTTCACCTTTTTCTTCAGCAATTTTAAACATATCATCTATCGTACCGTATTCGTAAGCGGCAGAATAAGCAATAACTCCCTGATGCTTACCTGTCTCAGACATCTGGTCAAGTCTTTCTTTTTTAACGAAGTTCACTATACAGTCTTTCTTCTTTGCTTCACGAAGTATAGTTCTTACAGGTCCATCCTGGCATCCGTCAAGCACAAAAAGCTTGTCTATCGTTTTACCTGCCCTAAATGCTTCAAGTACAGCATTTCTTCCTTCTATCGTTAATTCTTCGTATCTCATATTTACCTCCCGGTTCCGAATTTTTTTGCCTAATTTACTCAAAGTATCATAAATTATAATCTGTCAGCCATTTTGTTACTGTACACATCTATGGTGCTACGGTAACACTATTTTTATTTATGTGGCATAAGTTCCGTTCTTTCAAGTCCCATTTTAATAAGTTCCAGTGCCCTTTCCAATCTGTTATTGAGGTATAAATACCCTATAAGAGCCTCAAATCCCGTTGCAATACGGTAATCAACTATTGATGCATTTTTTGCCGATGTAGAAGATTTTGCATTACGTCCATGCTTATATATAGCATTTTCTTCTTCTGTAAGTTCATCAAGTATAGCCTTTGTTATCTTTGCCTGTGACTCTGCCTTTACTATACTGCTTGTAATCCTGTGAAAATTTTTAACTTTTCCATTTCCCATATCTAAAACGATAGTTCGTATAATTAAATCAAATACACCATCACCTATATATGCAAGACCTAAGGCAGAATACTGTTCCGGCTTTACTTTACTGTCTCCAAAATACTTTTGAACCCCTTCAAGAAAATTTATATCATTACTTAATTCCTTTTTCATTGTCTTCACTTTCTTCCTTTTCCAAAGCGTTCACATGCACGCAGACCTTTATACGATAAAAGTCTAACGAAATTTCCTATCATACAAAAAAATGCAATGAATACTCATTGCATTAATAAAATAAATAGAGGCGACTAACGGATTTGAACCGATGATCAGGGAGTTGCAGTCCCATGCCTTACCACTTGGCTAAGTCGCCATAATCAAAAAATGACTCCAACGGGATTTGAACCCGTGTTACCGCCGTGAAAGGGCGATGTCTTAACCACTTGACCATGGAGCCATAAATAAAATATTTACTTATTCATTATTATGCAACATATCATTGCTTTATGAATAAAACTCCCCGAGTTGGGCTCGAACCAACAACCCCACGGTTAACAGCCGTGTGCTCTACCATTGAGCTATCGAGGATCAGGTTTATACCTTCAAAACTGTATATCGATTATATCATACATTCTTTCTCTTTGCAACAT
>JALERT010000090.1 GCA_022764445.1 Lachnospiraceae bacterium
CTTGTTAAGCTCAAAGTTCATCATATCTGCAACATATCCGCAGATACCTTCAATTGCAAGGCCTCCAAGCTTCTCCCATGCTGTCATAAGCTGGGTCTTTGCTTCTCTCTCTCCTGATGTCGTTGACATTACAACAGGGCACATATAAGTCTTTTTTATTTTCTCTTTATTTCCAAAAAGCCAGCATGCATCTAAAAACTGTGTAAGATATCCGCCGATTCCGTACCACTCAACAGTAGCTGCAAAAATCGCAGCATCACAATTATTCAGTGAAGACGGTAGAGAAACAATTGAGTTCTTAAGCTCATATAAGTTAAATCTCTCTACTGTAACATTCAGCTCTTCAAGCACTGTCTCAATTTTATTAATAACAAATATTGTAGGGTCTCCGATAATTCCGCGACCACCATAGTAAATGTTGACTTTCATAAAATTCTCCGCTTAATACGCAAAATAATCATCCCATCTATTTTACTATAATTAAGATTTACGAACAATATCCATAACCGGAAAATATAGAAGAACGCTTATAATAAGTACAGAAAAAGAGACAGTCTTTATGTCATGAAAAATATAAAAAAACAGCCGCCTGCTCCACAAAAACACGGTAAGCATAAGAATAAAAATAAGACTGTTAATGCTTATGCACACAACAGAAAATGTATTAAGCCTCTTTCTCTCCTTCTTTTCCTCTGTATCAATACTAATATGCACTTCTTCTATACTTTCTGTCACTTCTTCCTCAGTATCTTTTATCAGAAATCTGCTTAAGTCATAGTCTTTATTTAATATCGATGCGTATATGTCATAGCCCATATCAATCGCCTGCTCATCGGAATAATCAATTGCCGAAAGTAAGAACTCCGCCAACTTAGTGTATGATGAGTACGTATCTTCATTATCCCACGGAAAAAAAGCATATTTAAATGTCTTCTTACTCCTTTCAAAAAACACGAAATCAGGGTCCAAAATAAGACCTTCAGGTGAGAGTAAGTAGCTTTTTATCATCTCCTGACAGCTGCATACTGATTCAATCAGAATATTGAGCTCATCCCCGGTCAGTGATTTCTTTTTGGCAAGCTCGCTTAAGCATATCATTGAATTAACGTCATATATGTATTGCTCTTTATCATCATAGAAAAGCTTACTGCATGATAAAAAAACAGGGATTTCATTCCCTGTGATCATCTGAAACTCGTAATATTTATCATCAGTTTCATCATGAGCGACACTGTCGTTTATTATTAACTTTCCGTTTTTAATACTTTTATTTATATAATTCTCCATAGTCAGGTATTACTGCGCTTTCATTAATATCAACAGAAAATGCCGCCATTGACAAATACCTTGTGAAAATGCCGTTCATACAGCTCATATTACCTGTAACGTTAATGGATACTTCATCATCGGTATTAGATACTGTAGCGCTAAGTGTCCATTTACCTGTTAATCTGTTATCAGTCTCATTATAGAATGCTTCCCTCATCATGCCTTCTGCATCAGCTGTATGTTCACTCCCTTTTTGTTGTGATAAATATTCAGCCCCTTTAATACAGGCAGAATATGCGCCTCTTTCTATTATGCATTTGTCATGATAGAAATAGCCTGTAAATATGATAAGAATTATGACGGCTAATATAACAGGCATTAAAAGCGAAAGCTCTAACGTCATAACACCGTTTTTATAAATATTTTTTCTAAAACGCATATAAGATATCCGGCTAATATAAACGGAACAAATGCAAATTCCTTATTCTTAAGTGACTTCTTTACTATTGCTAAACATCCTGCATAAAACGAAGCAAACAGAAACGAAAGAAACAGTGTCGTTAATGTATCATCAATACCTGCAATCATGCCAAGCGATAGTATTACATATCCGTCTCCTTCACCAATTCCCTTTATAAATTTTGCCGTTATGATAAGCATGAGTCCCGGGATTAGCGAAATAAGGCATATAATCAGGGAATCACAAAATAATAGGAACAATAATCCTACCGTCATAGGTATAATTATGTTAACCTTATGTATCCTTATATCTTCAATACTACATATTAAAAGCATAATAACAGCAATCAATATCCGCAT